>NZ_MULM01000080.1:0-19413 GCF_002029345.1 Pseudomonas sp. VI4.1 | reverse complement strand
GGTTTCCAGCGTTATCGTTGACGACCATCGCGAGCAAGCTTGCTCCTACAGCGAAGGAACCTGAGCGCGCCGCGCGGTGTCAGGTTTCCAGCGTTATCGTTGACGACCATCGCGAGCAAGCTTGCTCCTACAGGGCTCGGGCTCATCTCAGGCAACCTGCGGGACGAGTTGTGCCGCCAACAGGTGCTTGAGCAAGGCGCGATAAGCGAGGACGCCGCGGCTCTTGCCGTCGAATTGCGAAGGCGTCATGCCGGCAAGGCTGGCATCGCGCAAGCGGGTGTCGACCGGGATGTGGCCCTGCCAGATTTCCTCGGGGTACCTGTCGCGCAACAGCCGCAGCGTCCCGAGGGATGCCTGGGTGCGACGATCGAACAAGGTCGGCACGATGCTGTACGGCAGCGCCTGGTTGCGTGAGCGGTTGATCATCGTCAGGGTGCTGACCATGCGCTCCAGGCCTTTGACCGCCAGGTGCTCGGTCTGCACCGGGATCACCAGCTGCTGGCTCGCCGCCAAGGCATTGACCATCAGCACACCGAGCAACGGCGGGCTGTCGATCACGGCGTAATCGTAGTCCTGCCACAACTGCGCCAGGCTCTTGGCAATCACCAGGCCCAGGCCGCTCTGGCCCGGCGACTGGCGCTCGAGGGTCGCCAGGGCGGTGCTCGAGGGCAGCAGCGAAATGTGTTCATGGCTGGTGGACAACAACAGCTGACCGGGCAACCCCGCGGGCACGCTGCCCTTGTGCAGGAACAGGTCGTAGACGCTGTGTTCCAGCTTATCGGGGTCATAACCGAAGTAACTGGTCATGGAGCCGTGGGGGTCGAGATCGACCACGACCACGCGCTTGCCCGCCTCGGCCAGTAACCCGGCTAAAGCGATGGAGGAAGTGGTTTTACCGACACCACCCTTTTGATTGGCGACTGCCCAGACTCTCATTGGATTGTTCCTCCCGGCCGAGCGGCTCGACCGAGAAATAGCTCAGGGTATTAATGCGGGTGACGGAGAATTGACGGCACTCTCTCGTCCCGGCGACTTGATCGGGGTCGGTGCAGTTTGTGTGCCAGCACGCCTCAATGCGGCATCCGGTTTGGCATGGGCGGTTCCGGTGCCGGTCAGGCTGCGACGTATATCGAGATTTCGCGACACCACCAACACCACGCGACGGTTGCGCGCCCGCCCCTCGGCGGTCGCGTTATTGGCCACCGGCTGGAACTCACCGTAACCCACCGACGCCAGACGACCGGGGTTCACCCCCTGCATCGCCAGCATGCGCACGATGCTCGCCGACCGGGCCGAGGACAGCTCCCAGTTGGTCGGGTATTGCGCGGTGCGGATCGGTCGATCGTCGGTGAAACCTTCGACATGGATCGGGTTGTCGAACGGCTTCAGGATCGCCGCGACCTTGTCGATGATGCTGAACGCGATATCGCTGGGCATGGCGTCGCCGCTGCCGAACAACAGGCTGGAATTGAGCTCGATCTCCACCCACAGCTCATTGCCGCGCACGGTCATCTGGTTGGCGCTGATCAGGTCGCCGAACGCCGCGCTGATGTCAGCGCCGATGCTTTTCAGCGGATCGTTGGCGGCCGGGGCGATGCCCGCGTCGATCTGCTCGCTGTCCTTGACCAGCGGCTTGGCCGGGTTCATGGTCCTCGGTCGTTCGTCGCCGATGGGGATCGGCGTGAGCGCGCGATCGGCGTCGGTGAAGACGCCGATCAACGCTTCGGAAATAACCTTGTACTTGCCTTCGTTGATCGAAGAGATCGAGTACATCACCACGAAAAAGGCGAACAGCAAGGTGATGAAGTCCGCATAGGACACCAGCCAGCGTTCGCGATTAACGGGTTCTTCAGGTCGCCGGCGACGCGCCATTGTCCATGACCTCCCTCAATCCATGAAGCCGTGAAGCTTCAACTCGATCGAGCGAGGGTTTTCACCTTCGGCGATCGACAGGATGCCTTCCAGCAGCATTTCGCGGTATCGCGACTGGCGCAGGGCGACGGACTTGAGCTTGGCGGCAATCGGCAGCAGGACCAGGTTGGCACTGGCCACGCCATAGATGGTGGCGACGAAGGCCACGGCAATGCCGCTGCCCAATTGTGACGGATCGGCCAGGTTGCCCATGACGTGGATCAGGCCCATCACCGCACCGATGATGCCGATGGTCGGCGCGTAGCCGCCCATGCTTTCGAAGACTTTGGCGGCCTCGATGTCGCGGTTTTCCTGGGTGTAGAAATCCACTTCCAGAATGCTGCGGATCGATTCCGGCTCGATGCCGTCCACCAGCAGTTGCAGGCCTTTGCGCGAGTAGGTGTCGGGTTCGGCGTCGGCCACCCCTTCCAGGCCGAGCAGACCTTCCTTGCGTGCGGTCAGGCTCCAGCCCACCACGCGATCGATACCGCCGGCCAGGTCCAGCCGCGGCGGGAACAGGATCCAGACCAGAATCTGCAGGGCGCGCTTGAAGGCGCTCATCGGCGACTGCAGCAACGCCGCACCGACGGTCCCGCCGATGACAATCAATGCCGCCGGGCCGTTGGCCAATGCGCCGAGGTGACCGCCCTCAAGGTAGTTGCCGCCGATGATCGCGACGAACGCCAGGATGATCCCGATCAGGCTCAGAACATCCATCAGACACACGCCTCGACCAGGTGCCTGCCAATCTCGTCCAGGCCATACACCGCGTCGGCCAGTTCGGCTTTGACGATGGCCATCGGCATGCCGTAGATCACGCAGCTGGCTTCATCCTGAGCCCAGATCGAGCTGCCGCTCTGCTTGAGCAGGCGCGCCCCTTCGCGACCGTCGGCGCCCATGCCGGTCAACACCACCGCCAGAACTTTGTCGCCGTAGGACTTGGCCGCCGAACCGAAGGTGATGTCCACGCACGGCCGGTAGTTCAGGCGTTCGTCACCCGGGAGGATTTTCACCGCGCCACGCCCGTCGATCATCATCTGCTTGCCACCCGGGGCCAGCAGCGCGAGCCCCGGACGCGGCAGGTCGCCATCCTCGGCTTCCTTGACGCGGATGCGGCAGAGCTTGTCCAGACGCTCGGCAGAACGCCTTGGTGAAGGCCGCCGGCATGTGCTGGATCAACACGATCGGTGCCGGGAAGTTGGCCGGCAACTGGGTCAGCACCCGCTGCAGGGCCACCGGGCCGCCGGTGGACGTGCCGATCGCGACCAGTTTGTAGGCTTTACGCTTGGGCGCGGCGACGACGATGCCGGGGCGTACGCACGTGCCGGAACCGGAGCTGGAGCCGGTGCCGGTGCCGGTGCCGGACGCGCAGGCGCGCTGCTGCTATAACTGCTGACGCTGGAAGGCGCAGGCGTCGGCGCTGCGACCGGAGCCGGAGCGCTATAGGCGCCGACACGCCGGTTACTGCGCGAGATGCTCAGGATCTTCTCGCACAGCAGCTGCTTGACCTTCTCCGGGTTGCGCGAGATGTCTTCGAAATTCTTCGGCAGGAAATCCACCGCGCCGGCGTCCAGCGCATCCAGGGTGACCCGGGCGCCTTCATGGGTCAGCGAGGAAAACATCAACACCGGGGTCGGGCAGCGCTGCATGATGTGCCGCACGGCAGTGATGCCATCCATCATCGGCATCTCGTAGTCCATGGTGATCACGTCCGGCTTGAGGGCCAGTGCCTGATCGATCGCCTCTTTGCCGTTGGTCGCCGTGCCGACCACCTGGATATTCGGATCGGCTGCAAGAATTTCCGAGACGCGGCGGCGGAAAAACCCCGAATCGTCCACCACCAGGACTTTGACTGCCATAAACACTCCATATGGACGGAGCAAGGCTCAGTCGCCCCGCCCCGCCAGAATCAAATACGCCGCGTGGCGTAACGCTTGAGCATGCTCGGAACATCGAGAATCAGCGCGATGCGGCCGTCACCGGTGATGGTGGCGCCCGACATGCCCGGGGTTCCCTGGAGCATTTTGCCCAATGGCTTGATCACCACTTCTTCCTGGCCCACCAGTTGATCGACGACGAAGCCGATCCGCTGGGTGCCCACCGAAACGATCACCACATGGCCTTCGCGCTGCTCTTCGTAAGCGGCGGAGCGGACCAGCCAGCGCTTGAGGTAGAACAGTGGCAGCGCCTTGTCGCGCACGATCACCACTTCCTGGCCGTCCACCACGTTGGTGCGCGACAGGTCGAGGTGGAAGATCTCGTTGACGTTGACCAGCGGGAAGGCGAACGCCTGGTTGGCGAGCATGACCATCAGCGTCGGCATGATCGCCAGGGTCAGCGGCACCTTGATGACGATCTTCGAGCCCTGGCCCTTGGCCGAGTAGATGTTGATCGAACCGTTGAGCTGGGAGATCTTGGTTTTCACCACGTCCATGCCCACGCCACGACCCGACACGTCGGAGATCTCGGTCTTGGTCGAGAACCCCGGGGCGAAGATCAGGTTGTAGCACTCGGTGTCGCTCAGGCGCTCGGCCGCGTCCTTGTCCATCACCCCGCGTTTTACCGCGATGGCACGCAGGACGTGCGGGTCCATGCCTTTGCCGTCATCGGAGATCGACAGCAGGATGTGGTCGCCTTCCTGCTCGGCCGCCAGAATCACCCTGCCGCCACGGGACTTGCCCGCGGCTTCGCGTTCTTCCGGCGATTCGATGCCGTGGTCGACGGCGTTGCGCACCAAGTGCACCAGCGGATCGGCCAGGGCCTCGACGAGGTTCTTGTCGAGGTCGGTTTCTTCGCCGACCAGCTCCAGGTTGATCTCTTTCTTGAGCTGGCGCGCCAGGTCGCGAACCAGGCGCGGGAAGCGTCCGAAGACCTTCTTGATCGGTTGCATCCGGGTCTTCATGACCGCGGTTTGCAGGTCGGCCGTGACCACATCGAGGTTGGACACGGCCTTGGACATGGCCTCATCGGCGCTGTTGGCGCCCAGGCGAACCAGGCGGTTTCGTACCAGCACCAACTCGCCGACCATGTTCATGATTTCATCGAGCCGCGCGGTGTCGACCCGCACGGTCGTCTCGGCTTCGCTGGCGTGTTTCTCGGCCGGCGGCGCCACCGGGGCACGCGCAGGCGCCGGGGCGGCCTTCACGGCTTCGGCTTGTGGCCCGGGAGCTTGTGGCTCGACGGCTTTGGCGACCGGTTTGGGCACTGCAGCCTTGGCGACCGGTGTGGCCACCGATGCACTGCACCGGCAGCGGTGCCGATTTCAGAAAACTTGCCTTTGCCGTGCAGCTCGTCGAGCAGCGCTTCGAACTCGTGATCGGAGATCAGTTCGCTGCCCACCGCTGCGGCCATTGGCGCCGCCGGGACTGGAGCCGCAGCGATCGCCGATTCCAGCGCCTCGACCGCGAAGTTGCCCTTGCCGTGCAGTTGATCGAGCAGTGCTTCGAACTCTTCGTCGGTGATGTCGGAGCTGTCGCCTGCCGCTTTCGGCGCGGCCGCTGCGGCGGGCACTGCTGGCGCTGTGGGCGCAACCACGGCGTCGACGGCGAACCGGCCTTTACCGTGCAATTGATCGAGCAATGACTCGAACTCGGCATCGGTGATTTCGTCGCTGACCGGCGCAGTGTTGCTGACCGGTGCCGGAACGGAAGGCGCCGCCTCGGCCCGCGCCTTGATCGCGTTCAGCGAGTCCAGCAGTTGTTCGAATTCATTGTCGGTGATGTCATCCGGCACGCTGTCAGCCACAGGCGCCACGGCGGCAACCGGTGCCGCTGCGTCAGCCGATTGCGGCTCGGCCAGACGCGCCAGGGCCGCCAGCAACTCAGGCGTGGCGGCCGTGACCGGGCTGCGTTCGCGGACCTCGGTGAACATGCCGTTCACCGCGTCCAGGGCTTCAAGAACCACGTCCATCAATTCCGAGTCGACGCGACGCTCACCCTTGCGCAGGATGTCGAACACGTTCTCGGCGATGTGACAGCACTCCACCAGCTCGTGGAGCTGGAGGAAGCCGGCGCCTCCTTTTACAGTGTGAAAACCGCGAAAAATTGCATTGAGCAAGTCCGCATCATCCGGTCGGCTTTCAAGCTCGACCAGTTGTTCGGACAGCAGCTCTAGAATCTCGCCGGCTTCAACCAGGAAATCCTGAAGGATCTCTTCATCGGCGCCGAAGCTCATTAATGGGGTGCTCCTAACAGGTCTTAAAATCCAAGGCTGGAAAGCAAATCGTCCACATCGTCCTGACCGGACATGACGTCTTCTCTTTTATCGGCATGAATCTGCGGACCTTCACCCTGAGAGAGCTGTTTTTGCGGATCTTTTTCTGCCCGCATCGCTTCACGGTCATGTTCGATGCCCGCAAAGCGGTCCACCTGGCTGGCCATCAGCACGAGTTTGAGCAGATTGCTTTCAACTTCGGTGACCAATTGAGTCACACGCTTGATCACTTGACCGGTGAGGTCCTGATAATCCTGGGCGAGCAGGATATCGTTGAGGTTGCTCGACACAATGCGGTTGTCGGCACTGCTGCGTGTCAGGAAACCGTCGACCCGCCGGGCCAGTTCGCGGAACTCTTCAGCCCCGACTTCACGACGCATGAACCGTCCCCAGTCCGTGCTCAGCGCCTGGGCTTCCTGGCTCAGGCTGTTGACCAGCGGCGTGGCGTTCTCTACCAGGTCCATGGTGCGGTTGGCCGCGGCCTCGGTCAGCCTGACCACATAGCCCAGGCGCTCGGTGGCGTCCGTGATCTGGGACACTTCCTCGGCTTGCGGCATGTGCGGGTCAATCTGGAAATTGACGATCGCGTTATGCAACTCGCGGGTGAGCTTGCCCACCTCCTGATACAGGCCGCGGTCACGGGTCTGGTTGAGCTCATGGATCAGTTGCACCGCGTCGCCGAACTTGCCTTTTTCAAGGCTTGCGACC
Organism: Pseudomonas sp. VI4.1; assembly: GCF_002029345.1. Taxonomy (NCBI): domain Bacteria; kingdom Pseudomonadati; phylum Pseudomonadota; class Gammaproteobacteria; order Pseudomonadales; family Pseudomonadaceae; genus Pseudomonas; species Pseudomonas sp. VI4.1. Next base: position 12,582 of record NZ_MULM01000080.1, on the reverse strand, counting down.
AGTTCGACCGCGTGTTTTTTCAGGGTCGATTCGAAATCGCCCTGTGAAGATTCTTTTTGCTCCATAGCTCCCCCGTGGCGCCGTTGCTCAACCAATGCGTTCGAAAATCTTCTCGATTTTTTCTTTCAACGCCTGGGCCGTGAAGGGTTTGACCACATAGCCGTTGACACCGGCCTGGGCCGCTTCGATGATCTGCTCGCGCTTGGCTTCAGCGGTCACCATCAGCACCGGCAGGTGCTTGAGCTTTTCATCGGCACGCACGTGGCGCAGCAGATCGATGCCGGTCATGCCAGGCATGTTCCAGTCGGTGACCAGAAAGTCGATGCTGCCGCTGTTGAGCATCGGAATGGCCGTGGTGCCATCATCCGCCTCGACCGTGTTGGTGAACCCAAGGTCACGCAACAGGTTTTTAATGATCCGCCGCATCGTTGAGAAGTCATCAACGATGAGGATTTTCATGTTCTTGTCCAATTCGACCTCCAAGCAGTCTTAAACGCGCCCAGCACCTGGACGCGCCATTTCAATCAATCCGGCGATGCACTCGATGACTGTCTGGAACACAACAGATCGCGACCGGCGCAGTTGAACACCGCACCAGCCACGTTCGCAGTGTCCCCAACACTGCCTTCAGCGCGCTCGCCACTCCCCCAAACGCGCCCGCAAACGGGCCGCGCACTGGCTGTGTAACTGGCTGACCCGGGATTCGCTGACCCCCAGGACCTCGCCGATTTCCTTGAGATTGAGCTCTTCGTCGTAGTACAGCGCCAACACCAGTCGCTCACGCTCAGGCAAATTGGCAATCGCGTCCGCCAGCGCCGCCTGGAAGCGTTCATCTTCCAGATCGCGCGACGGCTCCGGATGTGCACTCGCGCCGTCCTCGTGCAGCCCTTCGTGTTCGCCGTCCTGCAACAGATCGTCGAAACTGAATAACCGGCTGCCCAGGGTGTCGTTCAAAATCCCGTAATAATCGTCGAGACTCAATTGGAGTTCGGCCGCAACTTCGTGATCTTTAGCGTCGCGACCGGTTTTAGCTTCAATCGAGCGAATCGCGTCGCTGACCATGCGGGTATTGCGGTGGACCGAACGGGGCGCCCAGTCCCCCTTGCGCACCTCATCGAGCATCGCGCCGCGGATTCGGATGCCCGCGTACGTCTCGAAGCTGGCGCCTTTGCTGGCGTCATATTTGGTCGACACTTCCAGCAGGCCGATCATCCCGGCCTGGATCAGGTCTTCGACCTGGACACTGGCCGGCAGACGCGCCAGCAAGTGGTAAGCAATGCGTTTGACCAGTGGCGCGTAACGCTCGATCAGCTCGTACTGCACGTCACGCGCCGACTGCTTGTAAAAGTTGTAGCCACTGGCTGTCATAGCACCGGTCCTGCGGTTTGTTGCACCAGGCGTTCGACGAAAAACTCCAGGTGCCCGCGGGGGTTGGCCGGCAACGGCCAGGTATCGACCTTCTGTGCAATGGCCTTGAAGGCCAGGGAGCACTTGGATCGCGGGAAGGCTTCATAGACGGCGCGCTGCTTCTGCACGGCCTTGCGCACGCTTTCGTCGTACGGCACGGCGCCGACGTATTGCAAGGCGACGTCGAGGAAGCGATCCGTGACCTTGGTCAGCTTGGCGAACAGGTTGCGACCTTCCTGCGGGCTCTGGGCCATGTTGGCCAGGACGCGGAAGCGGTTCATCCCGTAATCGCGGTTGAGCAGCTTGATCAGGGCGTAGGCGTCGGTGATCGAGGTCGGTTCGTCGCAGACCACCAGCAACACTTCCTGGGCGGCGCGCACGAAACTGACGACCGACTCGCCAATGCCCGCCGCGGTGTCGATCACCAAGACGTCGAGGTTATCGCCGATATCGCTGAAGGCCTGGATCAGGCCGGCATGTTGCGCCGGGCTCAGATGCACCATGCTCTGCGTGCCGGACGCGGCCGGGACGATACGAATGCCGCCGGGGCCTTGCAACAGAACGTCGCGCAGCTCGCAGCGGCCTTCGATCACGTCGGCCAGGGTCCGTTTCGGTGTCAGTCCCAGCAGGACGTCGACGTTCGCCAGCCCCAGATCGGCGTCCAGCAGCATGACTCGCCGGCCGAGCTCCGCTAGAGCCAGGGACAAGTTCACTGACACGTTAGTTTTCCCGACGCCACCTTTGCCGCCGGTCACCGCGATCACCTGTACGGGATGCATGCTGCCCATGTTATTTCTTTACCTTGTCTTGCATAGACGGAGGCCACATTACTGGCTGCGCGTTCACCAACGGAACAATGCATGGCAGACCATCGATGTAGGTACAAAAACTATTCATTAATACCTCAGCCGACCCGCTTGGTCGGGCTGTGATAAATATCAGCGAACATATCAGCCATGGCTTCCTCGCTAGGTTCTTCCTGCATTTGCACGCTTACTGCGCGGCTGACCAACTGATGACGCCGCGGCAGATGCAAATCATCGGGAATCCGCGGGCCATCGGTCAGGTAAGCCACCGGCAAATCATGGCTGATGGCCAGGCTCAACACCTCGCCCAGGCTGGCCGTTTCATCCAGTTTAGTCAGGATGCAGCCGGCGAGCCCGCAGCGCTTGTAACTGTGATAAGCGGCCGTCAGCACCTGTTTCTGGCTGGTGGTGGCCAGGACCAGATAATTTTTTGACTTGATGCCGCGCACGGCCAGGCTTTCGAGCTGCATGCGCAATGCCGGGTCGCTGGCCTGCAGGCCGGCGGTATCGATCAGCACCACACGCTTGCGCAGCAAGGGATCGAGCGCCTGCACCAACGATTGCCCCGGGTCGACGTGCGTCACCGGCACATTGAGGATGCGGCCGAGGGTCTTGAGCTGTTCCTGGGCACCGATCCGGTAGCTGTCCATGCTCACCAGCGCGATATGCTGCGCGCCGTACTTGAGCACGTAACGGGCCGCGAGTTTGGCCAGGGTGGTGGTCTTGCCCATGCCCGCAGGGCCGACCATGGCAATCACACCGCCCTCTTCCAAGGGTTCGATCTCCGGTATGTTGATCATCCGCGCCAGGTGCGCCAGCAACATGCGCCAGGCCTGACGGGGCTCTTCGATGTCGGGAATCATGTCCAGCAGATCCCGGGACAACGGGCCGGACAGACCGATGCGCTGCATGCGCCGCCAGAGGCTGGCCTGGGCCGGACGGCTGCCTTGCAGCTGGTTCCAGGCCAGGGAGCCGAGTTGCACTTCCATCAGTTCGCGCAGGCTGTTGAGCTCGAAACGCATCGAGTCGAACGCACGTGGGTCGACGCCCCCGGATGCAGGCGCGGCAGGCGCGGGTTCAGGGCGCGCAGGCTCGGCGAAAGTCGGTTCGACCAGTGGCTCGGCGGCAGTCAATGGCAGGCCGGCGAACAACTGGCGATTGGTGCCCTTGTCGCTCTCGCCTTCGCTGCGCAGGCTCAGTTCGGCCTGGGCGGTGACGATCCGCGACTGGGTCTTGCGCAGCTCGTCTTCGAGCTCCATGTTCGGCACGCGCGGCGCCAGCGCCGACAGCTTGTAATCCAGGGCAGCCGTCAGCTCGACACCACCGGCGATCCGGCGGTTGCCGATGATGGCGGCGTCAGCGCCCAGTTCATCACGAACCAGCTTCATGGCCTGACGCATATCGGCGGCGAAAAAACGCTTAACTTGCATGAACCCTTACCTCAGCCGTTGGGCCCTACTGTCGCAACGATGGTCACTTGCTTGTTGTCAGGGATTTCCTGATACGCCAACACATGCAAACCCGGGACGGCGAGTCGGCCAAATCGCGAGAGCATCGCGCGAACCGGGCCGGCTACCAGCAGAATCACCGGTTGACCTTGCATTTCCTGGCGCTGCGCCGCTTCGATCAACGAACGCTGCAGCTTTTCAGCCATGCTTGGTTCCAGCAGAACACCCTCTTCCGAGCCTTGTCCCGCCTTCTGCAGACTATTGAGCAATATCTGTTCCAACCTTGGCTCCAGCGTGATCACTGGCAGCTCGGAGTCAGTGCCTACAATGCTTTGGACGATTGCGCGGGACACGCCAACCCGCACGGCAGCCACCAGCGCGGCGGTATCTTGACTCTTGGCCGCGTTGTTCGCGATGGCCTCGGCAATGCTGCGAATGTCCCGCACCGGCACCTGTTCGGCCAGCAATGCCTGCAACACCTTGAGCAACTGCGACAGCGAAACCACGCCCGGCACCAGCTCTTCGGCCAGTTTTGGCGAGCTTTTTGCCAGCAATTGCATGAGTTGTTGCACTTCTTCGTGGCCGATCAGCTCACTGGAGTGCTTGTACAGAATCTGGTTCAAGTGGGTTGCCACCACGGTACTGGCGTCGACCACGGTGTAACCGAGGGATTGCGCCTGGGCACGCTGGCTGACTTCGATCCAGACCGCTTCCAGGCCAAAAGCCGGATCTTTGGCGTTTATGCCGTTCAACGTACCGTAGACCTGCCCCGGGTTGATCGCCAGCTCCCGATCCGGGTAAATCTCCGCTTCGGCCAGGATCACCCCCATCAGGGTCAGGCGATAGGCGCTCGGCGCCAGGTCGAGGTTGTCACGGATATGCACCGTCGGCATGAGGAAGCCGAGGTCCTGGGACAGCTTCTTGCGCACGCCCTTGATTCGCGCCAGCAACTGCCCACCCTGGTTGCGATCCACCAGCGGAATCAGGCGGTAGCCGACTTCCAGGCCGATCATGTCGATCGGGGTGACGTCGTCCCAGCCCAGCTCCTTGGTTTCCTGGGCGCGGGCCGGCGATGGCAGCAGCTCCTGCTGACGCTGCACCTCTTGCAGGGCCTGCACCTTGACCGTGTTCTGCTTCTTCCAGAACAGGTACGCGCCGCCGCCGGCCAGGGCCGCCATGCTGAGAAAGGAGAAGTGCGGCATGCCCGGCACCAGGCCCATCACCGCCATCAGACCGGCCGCGACCGCCAAGGCTTTCGGCGAGGCGAACATCTGGCGATTGATCTGCTTGCCCATGTCTTCGGAACCGGACGCACGGGTCACCATGATCGCGGCAGCTGTCGATAACAACAGTGATGGCAATTGCGCCACCAAACCGTCACCGATGGTCAACAACGCGTAGACCTTGCCGGCGTCGCCGAAGGTCATGCCGTGCTGGAAGATCCCGACCGCCATGCCGCCGATCAGGTTGATGAACAGGATCAACAGGCCGGCGATGGCGTCACCGCGCACGAACTTGCTGGCACCGTCCATGGAACCGTAGAACTCGGCTTCCTGGGCCACTTCGGAACGTCGGGCCTTGGCCTGGTTCTGGTCGATCAAACCGGCGTTCAAGTCGGCGTCGATCGCCATCTGCTTACCGGGCATGGCATCGAGGGTGAAACGCGCGCTCACCTCGGAAATCCGCCCGGCACCCTTGGTCACCACGACGAAGTTGATGATCATCAAGATCGCGAAGACCACGATACCGACCACGTAGTTACCGCCGATCACCACCTCGCCGAAGGCCTGGATCACCTTGCCGGCGGCGGCGTGGCCGTCCTGGCCGTGGAGCATCACCACCCGCGTCGAGGCCACGTTCAACGCCAGCCGCAGCAGCGTCGCCACCAGCAGGATGGTCGGGAACACCGCGAAATCCAGCGGGCGCAAGGCGTAGACGCAGACCAGCAGGACGACGATGGACAAGGCGATGTTGAACGTGAAAAACACGTCCAGCAGGAACGGCGGCATCGGCAACATCATCATCGCCAGCATGACCAGCAACAACAACGGCACGCCCAGATTGCCCCGACTCAGGTCGGCAACGTTCGTGCGAGCAGTGTTGAGTAACTGAGAGCGATCCACCGGTTTTTCCCCGTGCCTTTGAAGCAAACTTTTGACGCCAGGTGCAGGCGTAGAGGGGGTACTGCAAGAAACCTTCCAACTTTTGCGGAGGGTTGAAACAGAGGGGTTTGATCGGGATTTTTTAGTGTCAGGGCCGACCTCTTCGCGGGCAAGCCCGCTCCCACAAGGTTCTGTGTCGACCGGTGACTTTGCGTTAATCCCCGATCCTGTGGGAGCCGGGCTTGCCCGCGATGAGGCCGGCACTGCTGCCACCCATCTCCCGGCAAATACAAAATCTGAGCGGCTGAAGGCTGCGATCTTTTGATCTTAAACATCCGTGTTTAAACGACATCTCCAGACACTTACAGAGCCTACACATTCTTGCGCCGCAGCCTACGACTGCATCAGAATCCGCCGGCTTGTGCGCCTGAGGGCCGGGCTCTATCGTTTCACGGTCGCTGAAAAAACAGCGATCGGGTTTGGTAGCCCGGTAGACTTCTTGCGTAGCACACCTGAAGCAGGCCTTGCGGTTTTGTCTTTATGGTGGCCATGCGCAGGGCGCTTTCGGGCGCGCCGGTTTTCCAAGTCACCGGTCTACCAACCCGCGTATGGCCACCACCACTTCGTTTGGTAGCGAGGGTGATGGCTCCTCTTTTCTGATTTGGAGTTCCATCCATGTTCAAAGTAACGCCCAACCCGCCGCAAACCGATGCCGTTTCCCCAGACACCTCGATCGACTCGCAAAAACTCCACGAAGCCGCCGACCGCGCCCTCGATGAGTACATCAATCTATCCGCCCGCATAAACGCCACGGAGCGCAAGCCCAGCACGATGTTTGTGATTGCGCCCGGCATCGACACCGAAAGCCTGTTGGCCCATGCCTGCGAGTCGCTGGCGTCGGCCAGGGTCGTGGCGGATGACTTTGCTGCAGGGCTGAAAGGTTCTCAGCGCCATACGATGCTGGCCATTTCGCAGATGATCATGCTCGGCGAATTGGCGGTGAATCGCGCGCTGGATAACCTCGATCCGCAGGGTTAGACAGAGTGATGCGGGCTTGAGTCAAAGCGCAATCCCTGTGGGAGCGGGCTTGCTCGCGAAGAGGGAGCGTCAGGCGGCACTGATTGCGCCTGACACTCCGCTTTCGCGAGCAAGCCCGCTCCCACAGGTTTTTGTGTATGGCTGACTGTTTGGGGCTGGTCAGGAATCGCGGCGCAGGTCCGGCGGAATCGGCAGGTCATCCTTGAGCGGATCCGGGCGTTTGCCCTTGCCTGCGCGGTGCTGGCGGATCTGGTAGACGTAGGCCAATACCTGCGCGACGGCCAGATACAGCCCGCCCGGGATCTCTTGCTCAAGCTCGGTGGAGTAGTAGATCGACCGCGCCAGCGCCGGGGATTCGAGCAGCATCACCTCGTTGGCCACGGCAATCTCGCGCATCTTCAACGCGAGGAAATCACTGCCCTTGGCCACCAGCGTCGGCGCCCCGCCTTTGTCCGGGTCGTATTTGAGCGCCACGGCGTAGTGGGTCGGGTTGGTGATGACCACATCGGCATCAGGGATTGCCGCCATCATCCGCCGCTGCGACATTTCGCGCTGCAACTGGCGAATCCGTTGCTTGACCTCCGGCCGCCCTTCCTGGTCCTTGTGCTCGTCGCGAATTTCCTGCTTGGTCATCTTCAGTTTCTTGGCGGTTTCCCACAGCTGCACCGGCACGTCCACCGCGGCGATGATGATCAGGCCGCAGGCCATCCATAACGTGCTCCAGCCGACCACTTGCAGGCTATGGATGATCGCCATGTCCAGCGGTTCATGGGCGATGCGCAGCAGGTCGTCGATGTCCGAGGACAACACCGCCAGCGCCACGAACAGGATGATGAAAAACTTGGCCAGGGCCTTGAGCAGTTCCACCACGGCCTTGGCCGAGAACATGCGCTTGAGGCCGGCGCCGGGGTTCATCCGGCTGAACTTGGGCGCCATGGTGCCGGCGGAGAACAACCAGCCGCCCAGGGAAATCGGACCGATCACCGCCGCCAGCAACAAGGTGATCATTACCGGCTGGATCGCCAGCAAGGCAATCAGCCCCGAGTGCAGCAGGTAGGTGCCCATGGCGCCCTGGTCCAGCACCACCTCCCGCGGCAGCGTGAAGTTCATGCGCATCAGTTCCATCAGTTCCTGGGCCAGTGCACCGCCGAAAATCAGCAGTGCGCTGGCACCGGCGAGCATGATCGCCAGGGTGTTGAGTTCCTTGGAGCGGGCAATCTCGCCCTTCTCCCGGGCGTCCTTTTTCTTTTTCTCCGTGGGGTCTTCTGTTTTGTCCTGACCGCTTTCGCTCTCTGCCATGACTCAGCGCGCCCGTGCCAGTTCGCGTAACCACTGCAAGGCCTCGGAGGCCAGCGGTTGATACTGATTGATGATGTCTGCCAGCCCGACCCAGACGATGAACAGCCCGAGCACCAGGGTCAGCGGGAAACCGATGGAGAAGATGTTCAGCTGCGGCGCCGCCCGGGTCATCACGCCAAACGCGATGTTGACCACCAGCAACGCGGTGATCGCCGGCAGCACCAGCAACAGCGCCGCCCCCAGGACCCAGCCGAGCTTGCCGGCCAGGTCCCAGAAATGATTGACCACCAACCCGCTGCCGACCGGCAAGGTGGTGAAGCTTTCAGTGAGGATTTCGAACACCACCAGGTGGCCGTTCATGGACAGGAACAGCAGCGTGACCAGCATGGTGAAGAACTGCCCGATCACCGCCACCGAGACGCCGTTGGTGGGGTCGACCATCGAGGCGAAGCCCATGCCCATCTGAATGGAAACGATCTGCCCGGCAATGACGAAGGCCTGGAAAAACAGCTGCAAGGCGAACCCCAGCACCGCGCCGATCAGGATCTGCTCGGCAATCAGCAGCAGCCCGCTCAAGTCCAGCGCATTGACCGGCGGCATCGGCGGCAGGCCCGGGACGATCACCACCGTGATGGCCAGCGCGAAGTACAGGCGCACGCGCAGGGGCACCAGGGTCGTGCCCACGATCGGCATCACCATCAGCAGCGCCCCCACGCGAAACAGCGGCAACATGAACGTCGCCACCCACGTGCTGATCTGGGTATCGGTCAGCTGCAGCAGCGACATGGTCTAGCCGATGACCTGGGGAATACTGCCGTACAACTGCAGGATGTATTCCATGAAGGTCTGCACCAGCCACGGGCCGGCGACGATCAGCGTCACCAGCATCACCAGCAGGCGCGGCAAAAAGCTCAGGGTCTGTTCGTTGATCTGGGTGGCGGCCTGGAACATCGCCACCAGCAGGCCCACCAGCAGACTCGGGATCACCAGCACGGCCACCATCATCGTGGTCAGCCACAGCGCTTCGCGGAAGATGTCGACCGCCACTTCCGGGGTCATGGCGACACACCGCCGAAGCTGCTGGCCAAGGTGCCGATGATCAACGCCCAGCCATCCACCAGCACGAACAGCATGATCTTGAACGGCAGGGAAATGATCAGCGGCGACAGCATCATCATGCCCATGGCCATCAACACACTGGCCACGACCAGGTCGATGATCAGGAAAGGAATGAAGATCATGAAGCCGATCTGGAACGCGGTTTTCAGCTCAGAGGTGACAAAGGCCGGTACCAGAATGGTCAACGGCGCCTGATCCGGCGAAGCGATGTCGGTGCGCTTGGACAGGCGCATGAACAGCTCCAGATCGCTGCTGCGGGTCTGGGCCAGCATGAAGTCCTTGATCGGCACCTGGGCCTTGGCCACGGCATCCTGGGCCGAGAGTTTTTCCGCCAGGTAGGGTTGCAAGGCATCCTGATTCACCCGGTCGAACACCGGCGCCATGATGAACAGGGTCAGGAACAGCGCCATGCCCGTGAGGATCTGGTTCGACGGCGTCTGCTGCAGGCCCAGGGCCTGGCGCAGGATCGAGAAGACGATGATGATCCGGGTGAAACTGGTCATCAGCATGACGAACGCCGGGATGAAACTCAGCGCGGTCATGATCAACAGGATCTGCAGGCTGACCGAGTATTCCTGAGCACCCTCGGCATTGGTGCCCAGGGTAATTGCCGAGATCGACAACGGGTCGGCGGCGAACGCCAGCGGCGCGGCCAGCATCAGGGCCAGCGTCAAGACGATACGTAACGCAGCCATTACTGCTTATCCTTCTGATCCTTGCCCATCAGCTCCATCAGGCGCAGGGCAAATTCGGGCGTGGTCTTCTCGGTGCTCGGCACCTGCACCGGCTCCTTGAGCACATGCAAGGCGGTGATGCTGCCGGGGCTGAGGCCGAGCAGAATCTGCTCGTTGCCGACCTGCACCAGCATTAGCCGGTCCCGCGGGCCGAGTGCGCGGGAACCGATCAGCTCGATCACCTGCCCCTTGCCGGCCGGCCCGGCCTGCTGCACCCGGCGCAGCAGCCAGGCGAGGAAGAAAATCAACCCCAGCACCAGCAGCAGGCCGAACACCAGCTGGGTCAATTGCCCGGCCACGCCGCTGCTGACCGCCGGTGCCGCCGTCGTGGCAGCAGCCACCGGCTCGGCCGCCAGCACATTGAACGGCAAGGCCAGCGCTGCCCCTAGAAGAACCCCAAGAAGCTTTTTCACTCAGCGCAGCTTCTTGATGCGTTCGCTTGGGCTGATCACGTCGGTCAGGCGGATGCCGAACTTCTCGTTGACCACCACCACTTCGCCATGGGCGATGAGCGTGCCGTTGACCAGGACGTCCAGCGGCTCACCGGCCAGGCGATCGAGCTCGATCACCGAACCCTGGTTGAGTTGCAGCAGGTTGCGGATACTGATATCGGTGCTGCCGACTTCCATGGAGATCGACACCGGGATATCGAGGATCACGTCCAGGTTCGGCCCGTCCAGGGTGACCGGATTGGTGTTTTTCGGCACGCCGCCGAACTCTTCCATCCGCAGGCGGTTGGATGACGAATTGACCGCATCGGCGGCCAGCAAGGCGTCGATGTCGTCCTGCCCGTCACCGGCTTCTTCGAGGGCCGCAGCCCATTCATCAGCCAGCGCCTGGTCGTCCTGGGTATGCATATCGTTAGCCATCATGTGTCCTCGGCGTGCACCCCTTTCAACGGGATGCCGTCAGTTAAAAGCGAATGTGCTGCGCGCCGGTCAACGGCGCTCGATCGGCTCGATCACCTGCAACGCGAGGTTGCCTTTGTGCGAGCCCATCTTGACCTTGAACGCAGGCACGCCATTGGCGCGCATGATCATTTCTTCCGGCATCTCGACCGGGATAATGTCCCCCGGCTGCATGTGCAGGATGTCCCGCAGGCGCAACTGGCGACGGGCAACCGTGGCCCCGATCGGCACGTCGACATCCAGCACGTCCTGGCGCAGGGCGTTGACCCAGCGCTCGTCCTGATCGTCGAGGTCCGACTGGAAGCCGGCATCGAGCATTTCGCGCACCGGCTCGATCATCGAATAGGGCATGGTCACGTGCAGGTCGCCGCCGCCGCCATCGAGTTCGATGTGGAAGGTCGACACCACCACGGCCTCGCTCGGGCCGACGATGTTGGCCATGGCCGGGTTCACTTCCGAGTTGATGTACTCGAAGTTGACTTCCATGATCGCCTGCCAGGCTTCCTTCAAATCGACGAAGGCCTGCTCGAGCACCATGCGCACCACGCGCAGTTCGGTCGGGGTGAACTCTCGCCCTTCGATCTTGGCGTGACGGCCGTCGCCGCCGAAGAAGTTGTCCACCAGCTTGAACACCAGCTTGGCGTCGAGGATGAACAGCGCGGTGCCGCGCAACGGTTTGATCTTGACCAGGTTGAGGCTGGTCGGCACGTACAGCGAGTGCACGTATTCGCCGAACTTCATCACCTGCACTCCACCGACGGCGACATCCGCCGAGCGGCGCAGCAGGTTGAACATGCTGATGCGGGTGTAGCGGGCGAAGCGTTCGTTGATCATCTCCAGGGTCGGCATGCGTCCACGGACGATGCGATCCTGGCTGGTCAGGTCATAGCTTTTGACGGTGCCGGGTTCGCAGCGATATCGGCCTGTACCAGGCCATCGTCGACACCGTGCAACAGCGCGTCGATCTCATCCTGGGACAGCAGGTCCTGCACGGCCATGTCGTGTTCCTACTGCAGTACGAAATTAGTGAACAGCAATTGTTCGATGACCACTTTGCCGAGTTCTTTGTGCGCCACTTCCTGGACGCTGGCCGTGGCTTTCTGCCGCAACATTTCCTGGCCGACCGGCGAGGCCAGGGTGGCGAAGTCCTGCCCGGAGAACAGCATGACCAGGTTATTGCGGATCACCGGCATGTGCGCCTTGAGTGCTTCCAGATCGGCCTGGTCGCGGCCGAGCATGGTGATGCTCACCTGCATGTAGCGCTGACGGCCGTTCTGGTTGTAGTTGGCAATGAAGGCCGGCAGCAGGGGCACGAAAATCGCCGGCTGCTTGCCGCTGTCCACGGTTTGCGGCGCGGCGACCGGCGTGCTCCGGGGGCTGTGCATGAAGTACCAGGTGGCCCCCACGGACAAGCCGATCGCCAGCAGCAGGGCAACCACTGTCACGATGATCAGCTTGATCTTGCGTTTGGTTGCGGGGTCTTTAACCGCGTCTTCGCTATTCGCCATGCCAATAATCCGTCACTAATCGGGGTTTCACAGTTGCAGGCTTGGCAAGAGCAAGTGTTATGCCATGTAGGAGCTGGCTTGCCAGCGAAGGCGGTGTGTCAGTCAACATGTGTATCAGCTGACACACCGCACGCCCCCTGTAGGAGCTGGCTTGCCAGCGAAGGCGGTGTGTCAGTCGATACATGTATTGGCTGTATACCGTCTTCGCTGGCA
>NZ_MULM01000081.1:0-19837 GCF_002029345.1 Pseudomonas sp. VI4.1 | reverse complement strand
GCTCGCAGCGAGGCGCCTTGCATACGCATGATCATTAGCGTTACGCGCTCTTCGATGGTCAAGTGGGTGTAGTGAGTAGTCATGCAGCACCTTACCTCGGGTGTTGCACTTGGTCACTGAGACCGCCCTCTTGGCCGACTGTAGCTCAATACGCCTTAGTAAGCTGCTGAAAAGCGGCCATTCGATTCGAAAAAAACTCAGCCCTACATAACAGCAGTGACATTCCTACCAATGAGGTTCTCACCATGTCATTGCAGTGCCCTCGCTGTAACTCCCCCAAAATCGCTTCCTTCCATCACGCCATGAAAGTCGGTGCAGCTATTGGCACCGTAGGCGGTGTTGCGCGTGGCGTCAGCGCAGCCTGGACCGGTGGGCAGGCCGGCGCAGCCATCGGCGCGCTCGCCGGGCCGGTCGGTATCACGCTCGGCTCAGTGTCGGGCGCCATCCTCGGCGGTCTGGCAGGTGGCGTCGGTGGATGCGCGCTCGGCGCTCAACTCGGCGAGTCGCTCGACCGCCACGTTCTGGCCCACAACCTCTGCCTGCTCTGCGGTCATCGCTTCAACCTGCCGACCTGATCCAGCGCTATTCCCATTCATTCATCTAGTCGGTGCTGCGCCTCGCTCAGCGCTTTATACCGATTTGTACCTAAAGGAATAACTCACATGGCACATCTCATCGAAACCATGGCCTACGCTGGCGCTACCCCGTGGCATGGCCTGGGCAATCAGCTCACGCAGAAGCAACCCATCGAAGTCTGGCAACGCGAAGCCGGCATGGACTGGCAGATCCTGGAGAGCCCCGTGCATTTCAAGTCGGATGCCGTCGGCCATCTGGGCGCGATCCACTCCTTCCCGGAGCAGAAGGTGCTGTTCCGTTCGGACACCAAGGCACCGCTGTCGGTGGTCTCCCAGCGCTATCACACCGTGCAGCCGCGCGAAGTGCTGGAGTTCTACCGGGATCTGACCGAGGTCTCCGGCTATGAGCTGGAGACGGCTGGCGTACTCAAGGGCGGTCGCAAGTTCTGGGCGCTGGCACGTACCGGGCAAGGCGCTGCGCTCAAGGGCAACGACCAGGTCAACGGCTACCTGCTGCTGGCCACGTCCTGTGACGGTACCCTGGCCACCACGGCAACGCCGACCACTGTGCGGGTGGTGTGCAACAACACTCTGACCATCGCCCTGGACGGCACCAGCCGCGCGATCAAAGTGCCGCATAACACCCGCTTCGATCCCAAAGTGGTGAAGAAGCAACTCGGCATCGCCGTCTCCCAATGGGACGATTTTATGTACCGCATGCGCGCGCTGGCCGAGCGCAAGGTGCAGTGGCATGAGGCTTTGGGATTCTTCATGTCTGTGCTCTGCGAAACCAGCCCAACCGGTGCAATGCCGGAGGTATTACCGAACGAGCGCGCCCTGCGCAAAGTCCAAGAGCTATACGAAGGTCGTGGTCGCGGTAGCCTGCTGGACTCGGCACGCGGCACCGCCTGGGGCCTGCTCAACGCCGTGACCGAGTACGTCGATCACGAGCGCCGGGCACGCAGCACGGAGTATCGCCTCGACTCTGCATGGTTCGGCCAAGGCGCCCAGATCAAGCAACGCGCCTTGGATACAGCGCTGCAACTGGTTGCCTGAGCTTTTACCAACCCCACCCCATAACGCCCGACCCGCTTCGTTGCAGGTCGGGCGTTTCTATTTCTGCAAGGTGAATGCTATGAAAGCCACTTCATTGAATCGCAACATCAGCAAGCCTCGTCCGGCTCTGCGCTTGGTAAGCACCAAGGAGCTGCCGCGCGAGGACTGGCTGCAGATCCGCAAGCAAGGCATCGGCAGTTCGGATGCCGCCGCTGCGGTCGGCCTGAATCCCTACAAATCACAGCTGGAGCTGTGGCTGGAGAAGACCGGTCGCGATGCCGGCATGCCCAAGGCCGATCCCCAGGATGAGGAAAGCCCGATGTACTGGGGCAACGTTCTGGAACCCATCGTGGCCTGGCACTACAGCAAGCGCACCAAGAACAAGGTGCGGCGCATCAATGCCGTGCTGCAACACCCGGATCTCGAGCTGCCCTGGATGCTGGCCAACATCGACCGCGAGGTGATCGGAGCCGACGACGTGCAGATCCTCGAATGCAAGACCGCCGGCATAAACGGGGCACGTCTCTGGAAGGAAGGCATCCCCGAGTATGTCGAGCTTCAGGTGATGCACCAGCTCGCCGTCACTGGCAAGCAGGCTGCGGACGTGGCGGTGCTGCTCGGTGGCCAGACGCTGGAGATTCATCGCATCGAACGGGACGAGCAGATGATCGCACGCCTGATCGAGCTGGAGCGCACATTCTGGCGGTACGTCGAAACTGATACACCTCCACCGGCTGATGGCAGTGCTTCGGCTGAATTGGCGCTGCGTTGCCTGTATCCCCAGGACAACGGCGAAGTCGTCGACTTCAGAAGCCATGCCGAACTGACCGCTACCTTCCTGGAGTTCAAGGTCGTTCGCCAGTCGATTGCCGATAAGGAAAAGCGCGAGGCGGAACTCAAGCAGTTGCTGCAGCAGGCAATGGGCGACGCCAGTCGGGCGGAGTTCACCAGCGGCTACGTCATTTGGCGCAAAGCCAAGGACAGTGTTGGCCTCGATGTCGCTCAGTTGCTCCGGGACAAGCCCTACCTGCAGGCCAGGTACCCACAGCTGAAGCCCGGTGCGCGGCGCTTCTTGGTCGGCTGATTTTCACTTCCCTCACTCCCTTCCCCTTGGCCAATCCATGCAGTTCGCGCTGCGTGGCTGGCCTTTTTTCATTTCCAGGAGAACCACCATGCTGAAAGGCTTAGCCCTGACGCCCCCAGTGCTCGGGCGGATTTCCATCGGCAAGGTCATCGAGAAGAACGGCAAGCGCCTGCCGGAGAAGGATGACCAGTTCACCATCACCTCCCAGGTACAAGACAAGGACGGCTGGCTGCTGCACCCGCTCAACGACGGGCTGCGTCAGGGTAAGGACGATAAGCTGCGCAGCA
Organism: Pseudomonas sp. VI4.1; assembly: GCF_002029345.1. Lineage (NCBI taxonomy): Bacteria > Pseudomonadati > Pseudomonadota > Gammaproteobacteria > Pseudomonadales > Pseudomonadaceae > Pseudomonas > Pseudomonas sp. VI4.1. The sequence goes on along the minus strand of NZ_MULM01000081.1, from coordinate 16,835 downwards.
TCCCGATGCGCCTGCTGTTCAACGAGCCTGAACTGAACTTTCGTGCCGACTACACGCTGTTTGATCGGCAGTCCGGACGACCGCTGTGCGTGGGCAACGGTGAGACCTGCAAGCGCATCACAAAAGACGGGATACAGTCGTTGCCCTGCCCTTCGCCAGATGCTTGCCCGTTGGCCAAGGGTAATGCCTGCAGGCCCTACGGACGGCTGAACGTGGTCATTGGCGATGAGGATCCGCTTGGTAGCTTTGTGTTTCGTACCACCGGTTTCAACAGCATCCGCACCCTCGCCGCCCGGCTGCATTACTTCCAGGCCATCTCCGGCAACCGCCTGGCATGTCTGCCGCTGGAATTGCGCCTGCGTGGCAAGTCCACCCGCCAAAGCCATGGGACGCCAATCTTCTACGTCGACCTGACAGTACGCGGCGGCATGGACATGGCCGAGGCGCTGCAGGCCGCCAGTGAGCTCGATGCGCAGCGACAAGCGACAGGCTTCGATCAAGCCGCGCTGGATGAAGCCGCGCAGCGTGGCTTCGCCAATGGCGCGTTCGAGGACAGCGAGGAAGACGCCAGCACCATTGTCGAGGAGTTCTACCCGTCGAGGAAAGCCAATCCCCAGCCGCCAACCCTCCCCAGCGATCTGCGAAAAACAGCCTGGCCGAGAGGCTGGAGGCGCAAGCCAAGTGCCATACCCCATGGATTGATCACCACCAAGGAGCAGACCATGCGACTGCACAAGCTGAAAGCCAGTGACTCGACCGGCACCTACCTGGTCGAGTCGCCGGTAACGAGCGCCATCGAGCGCAACCTCGCCGAGCTGTACCTGGGCTGGCCGGAAAAACTGCTGGTGCGACTCAACGGCCTGCTGCCAGGCCTGGTCGACCGGGCGATCCGCAAGCAGCTGCCGACCATTCCCCGCTTCACCCATTCCTCCAAGACGCCCCCCCAATGAAAAGAACCCTGACTCACCTCGCCGTTGCCCTGGCAGCCCTGAGCATTCACACCGGCGCCTGGGCGCTGGATGCCGCCGGCACCCAGCAGTTGCAGGCCATCCAGCAACGCTGGGCGCAGATCCAGTACGACACCCCGCAAGAGCGCAAGGTCGCCGAGTTCGAGAAGCTGGCCGAGCAGGCCGAAGCGTTCACCACAGCCGAGCCGTAAGCTGCCGAGGCGTGGATCTGGAAAGGCATAGTCACCAGCAGCTGGGCCGGTGCCCAGGGCGGCCTCGGTGCCTTGAGCAAGGCCAAGCAGTCGCGCACTGATCTGGAAAAAGCCCTGCAACTCGACCCCGATGCCCTGCAGGGTTCGGCCTACACCAGCCTGGCTGCGCTGTATGATCGCGTGCCCGGCTGGCCGATCGGTTTCGGCGATGCGCAAAAGGCCGATGAACTACTCAGGCAGGCGCTTTTGATCAACCCGGACGGCATCGACAGCCTGTATTTCTGGGGCGATCATCTGGCCCGTGAAGGCAAGTATGCCGAAGCCTACGGTGCCCACGGCTATCGAGTAGAAAGCGCTGACGCCTTGTTGCCGCTGCTTGACCACTGTATCGTCAACCCTGGCGTGCACGTGATTGACTGCCCTGTCGACTATAGCGAGAACGACCGCATCCTCAACAGCGAGCTTCGGGAACGAGCGCTGGCTATATAACCGACGCGTCATCCCCTCACTCGAAGGGTTTGGCTTGCTTAATCTGAGCCTCCTCGCACAACAAGAAGCGAGGAGGCTCCCTGAGCAAAGCCAAAAACGATCCCAGCGCAACTTTGATTATCTGAGTCTGCTGGTCCTTGCTTCGTAATCCCTCATAGAGCAGTCCGGTGATCAGTCCTTTGAAGACGCCGATTGAGGTGTGAAGATCCAGATTTATGGGCAATTCCCCTTGGGTAACCGCATGCCGAAGAACTTGGCGAATGTACTGCAGGAACCGATCGCTCGCTTGCACCATTCGATTATGGATCAGGCCCGACTCATCAAGCCCTTGGTAAATCAAGATCTCCGAGAACTGCTTTGACTGGGGGCTATGCACGGCGTCCAGCACGGCGTCCAGCATGGCGACAACCACCGCCTCCCAAGAACGCTCAATACCTAAGTCAGGAGTAAAGTCCAATTCGAGGGGATGCTGCCGAGATGCCAGCACCGCCTGGAGCACTTCCAGCTTCCCGTTAAAATGCCAGTAGACAGCACCACGCGTGACGCCTGCCTTCCGAGCTATCTGATCTAGGGTCGCGTCGGGAACACCCTGGGCAACAAACACCTCAAGCGCCGCATCAATAATGCGCTGTCTTGTCTCCTTCGCCTCAGCTGCCGTCTTTCTGGCCATCTTATCTAGGGAGCTTTCTTCGACGCGCGGCCGATAGCACGCTCTATGTTCAGCTTGCTCTGCAGCAGAGCTTTTTTGATCAAGTCTGACTGCTTGCTCGCTCTGGAACTCGGCATTACGACCGCGAGGGAGTAATACCCGAGGTAGGTATCCAAAAGCGTTGCGAATGAGCACACGCCATCAATGTGCTCGTCCAGATCGCTGGCAACGCCACTCTGCCGCACTTCGCTCAGTTGTTTGACAAGCGCCTTTCGTCCTAGGGTGTTGGAGGTGAATACTGGCAGCTGCTCGCCAAGCGCGGCTTGTAGGGTTTCGTCAGGTAATGCTGCCAAGAGGACTTTGCCGGCCGCCGTCGCTGCGGCGGGTACGTTAATACCAATCGGAAACACTACCCGCAGCTCTCGCTCTGACACGATACGGTCAAGCACGTAGATTTTATCTCCGGCCAGAGAAGCCAGACAGACCGACTCGTCCAGCTCCTCAGCCAGCGAGCGCAAGTACGGTTTCACCAAAGAAAGAATGTCTGTTTGCGCCTGATTGATTAGCTGGCCAAGCGCAGGGCCAAGTCGAAAACCTCCGGCAGGCCCTAAAGCCTCGACTAGGAACTCTTCTTCCAGAGCGTTGATGATTCTCTGAACGGTGGAGCGAGGCAGCCCAACCAGTTGCGCAATGGCCGCCAAGCTCAAGCCGTGCGGATGACTGCCAAGCGCTCGCATGATCGAGGCTGCTCTGGCGATGACCTGGATGCCCCCGGCCTTGCCAATATTTTCATCTGATTGGTTCATATCTTTCCTCTGCGCGTACGGCTGCGTCCTATCACATTGGCCGCCACTGTAGAGCTCTCGGCCTCCGCTAGCCAGCCACACATCGCGAACGCCTCAATCGGTAAACCTCGACCAACCGCGGCTCAGGCTTGCTTGCGTCAAGAGTATCACATAATGGTACACTCTACCGCATTACGATTCAGCAATAGCCCCCGTCATGCGGGCAGAGAGATGGAGCCAAACCGTGAGACAGATACGATCCCCGCGTGCATTACGGGTAATCCCCTTAACTGCGCTGATGCTAATTTCGGGATGTGGTGAGAAAGAACAGGTTAGCTCTGCAACTCCACCACCGGACGTGGGCGTGTACACCGTGCGTGCACAAGCTCTGACCCTGACAACTGACTTGCCTGGCCGGACTTCGGCATTCCGTGTAGCGGAAGTCCGCCCACAGGTTTCGGGGATTCTTCAGAAGCGGTCGTTTGTTGAAGGCGCTGAAGTCAAGCTGGGTCAGCAGCTTTATCAGATTGACCCACGGACGTACGAAGCGCAGTTGCGTCGTGCAGAAGCGAATCGAACTAGCGCACAAAACCTGGCTCGTCGCTATGAAACGCTGTTGAAGACCAAGGCAGTCAGCAAGCAGCAGTACGACGATGCGCTTGCCGCATGGAAACAAGCAGAAGCCGATTACCAGGTGGCTCGCATCGACGTTCAATACACACGGGTGCTTTCCCCAATCTCCGGGCGCATTGGTCGCTCGACGGTCACCGAGGGGGCGCTCGTTACCAATGGCCAAGCTCAGTCGCTCGCCACCGTCACGCAGCTGGACCCCATTTATGTCGACGTCACTCAGCCAATCACAAAGCTTCTTGGTCTGCAAAAGGCGCTGGAGTCAGGCCGCCTTCAAAAGACAGGCGAGAACCAGGCTGAAGTCAGCCTGACGCTGGATGACGGAAGTGCTTATCCACTGCCAGGAACTCTGAAGTTTTCCGAGGTGAGCGTTGATCCCACAACAGGTTCTGTGACCCTTCGCGCCGAATTTCCCAATCCTAATCGCAAGCTGCTACCAGGCATGTTTGTGCATGCTCTGCTGAAAGAGGGCGTGCAAAACGCCGCAATCTTGGTACCGCAACAAGCCATCAGCCGCGATACGAGAGGTGTGCCAAGCGTCTGGGTCGTGAAGGCTGACAACACCGTCGAGTCCCGTGAGATTCAGACCCTCCGAACCGTGGGCAATGCTTGGTTGATCAGCAACGGCGTGACCGAGGGAGAGCGGATCATTACCGAAGGTGTTCAACGTGTTCGCAGCGGCATCGCTGTCAACGCGGTTGAGGCCAAGAATGTGAATTTGGTAGACGGCTTCGCCGCTACCACAGAAGCCTCGGCTAACTGAGGGGGCACGATTCATGTCTCGTTTCTTTATCGACAGGCCGATTTTTGCCTGGGTTCTCGCTATCGTGGCCATGCTTGCCGGTGCGCTGTCTCTGGCGAAAATGCCCATTAGCCAATATCCAAACATCGCGGCCCCTGCCGTTTCGATCCAAGTCAGCTACCCAGGTGCTTCTGCACAAACCGTGCAGGACACAGTGGTTCAGGTCATTGAGCAGCAGCTCAGTGGGCTGGATGGGTTCCGATACATGTCGGCAGAGAGCGCCTCTGACGGCAGCATGACCATCATCGTGACCTTTGAACAGGGAACCGATCCGGATATCGCACAGGTTCAGGTGCAGAACAAGCTGCAGCTGGCAACACCTCGTTTGCCGGAAGAGGTTCAGCGTCAGGGTCTTCGTGTAGTGAAGTACCAGATGAACTTCTTCCTGGTCATGAGCTTGGTGGATCGTTCGGGCAAGCTCGATAACTTCGACCTGGGCAACCTGATCGCGTCACAGCTCCAGGACCCCATTTCGCGCATCCCAGGCGTCGGCGATTTCCAGCTGTTTGGCTCGCCTTATGCCATGCGTATCTGGCTGGACCCAGGCAAGCTCAATAGCTATCAGCTGACGCCCACTGACGTCGCCAGCGCTATCCGAGAGCAGAACGTTCAGGTGTCCTCCGGCCAGTTGGGTGGATTACCAACTCGCTCAGGCGTCCAGCTGAATGCGACCGTTCTGGGCAAGACGCGCATGACCACGCCTAGCCAGTTCGATGAGATTCTGGTCAAGGTAAACCCGGATGGCTCGCAGGTACGAGTGAAGGATGTTGGTCGTGCGGAACTTGGGGCTGACAGCTTCGCCATTTCCGCGCAGTACAAGGACTCGCCAACCGCAAGCCTGGCGCTGCGCTTGTCCACCGGCGGCAATCTGCTGGAAACCGTAGACGCGGTCAAAAAGCTGATGGAGCAGCAAAAGGCCTACTTGCCAGACGGCGTGGAGGTCATTTATCCCTACGATACGACACCGGTTGTTGAGGCCTCGATTGAGTCGGTAGTACACACGATCTTTGAGGCGGTGGTACTGGTCTTCCTGGTCATGTATCTGTTCCTGCAGAGCTTCCGGGCCACACTGATCCCCACCCTGGCAGTTCCAGTGGTGCTGCTCGCCACTTTCGCCCTTTTGCCGTACTTCGGCCTGAATATCAACGTGCTCACCATGTATGCCATGGTGCTGGCTATCGGCTTGCTGGTCGACGATGCAATCGTCGTGGTCGAGAACGTTGAGCGGCTCATGCATGACGAGGGCTTGTCGCCTCTTGAGGCTACCCGCAAGTCGATGGATCAGATTTCAGGGGCCTTGGTGGGCATCGGCATGGTGCTGTCGGCTGTATTCGTACCCATGGCCTTCTTTGGTGGCTCCGCTGGCATCATCTATCAACAATTTGCGATCACCATCGTAGTCTGCATGGGGCTTTCGATCTTGGTCGCTCTTGTGTTCACCCCAGCACTTTGCGTGACCATTCTCAAAGCTCCGGAGGGTAATTCACACCACGAGAGAAAGGGCTTCTTCGGCTGGTTTAACCGCATCTTCGACCGCGGCACGCGGCGGTTCGAGCGAGGCGTCGGCGCAATGCTGAAGGGGCGCGGTAGGTACCTGCTTGCGTTCTTGCTCATCACCGGAGGAACCGGCTATCTGTTCACCCAGATCCCTAAGGCATTCCTGCCCAACGAGGATCAGGGCTTGATGATGATCGAGGTGCGTACACCGGCAAACGCTTCCGCTGAACGTACCGAGGGTGTGCTTCAAGAGGTGCGAGACTACTTGGCCAATGATGAAGGTGCATTGGTTGAGCACTTCATGACGGTGAATGGCTTCAACTTTGCTGGTCGTGGTCAGAACTCGGGGCTGGTGCTGATCACCTTCAAGGACTGGAAGGAGCGTCACGGTGCTGGGCAAGACGTATTCAGCATCGCGCAACGGGCTAATCAGCATTTTGCCAAGATCAAAGATGCCAGCGTCATGGCGTTCGTCCCTCCAGCCATTCTGGAAATGGGCAACGCGATGGGCTTCAACTTGTATCTGCAGGACAACCTCGGTCTAGGCCACGAAGCATTGATGGCAGCTCGAAACCAATTCCTGCAACTGGCAAGCCAGAACCCTAAGCTCCAGGCAGTTCGTCCAAACGGCAAGGACGACGAGCCGCAATTCCAGGTGAACATCGATGACGAAAAGGCCCGTGCGCTGCAAGTAAGCATCGCGTCCATCAACGAAACGATGTCGGCAGCCTGGGGCTCGATGTATGTCAACGACTTCATCGACCGCGGCCGGGTCAAACGGGTGTACGTCCAGGGCGAAGACATCTCGCGAATCTCCCCTGAGGACTTCGATAAATGGTACGTGCGCAATAGCCTGGGCCAGATGGTTCCGTTCTCGGCGTTTGCAACCGGTGAGTGGGTGAACGGCTCACCGAAGCTGGAGCGCTACGGTGGCATTTCGTCCCTGAACATCCTCGGCGAGCCAGCCCCTGGATACAGCACGGGTGACGCGATGATAGCTATCGCTGAAATCATGCAACAACTGCCTGCCGGCATTGGCCTGAGCTACACCGGTCTCTCATATGAAGAAATCCAAACTGGCGACCAGGCACCATTGCTCTATGCGTTGACTGTGCTGATCGTTTTCCTGTGCCTGGCCGCTCTGTATGAGAGCTGGTCGGTACCGGTCTCAGTGATCATGGTTGTTCCTCTGGGTATTTTGGGCGCGGTGCTGGCAACGCTTTGGCGCGACCTGACGGCAGATGTGTACTTCCAGGTGGGCTTGATGACCACGGTTGGCTTGTCCGCCAAGAACGCCATCCTGATCGTAGAGTTCGCCAAAGAGCTGTATGAGAAGGAGGGTTATCCGATCGTCAAAGCTGCGATAGAGGCCGCCAAGCTGCGTTTGCGTCCGATATTGATGACCTCGCTGGCATTCACCTTCGGTGTGCTGCCGATGGCCATAGCATCCGGCGCAGGCGCTGGCAGCCAGCACTCCATTGCTACCGGCGTCGTCGGAGGCATGATCACAGCAACGGTGCTGGCTGTCTTCTTTGTTCCGCTGTTCTACGTAGTAGTTGTCAAGCTTTTCGAGGGGCTCATGAAAAGAAAGCCAAACGCGGTCAAGGAGGTGACTCATGAAGTTTAAGTCACTCCCCATGTTTGCTTTGCTGATGCTCGGCGGATGCAGCTTGATCCCCGACTATCAGCAGCCAGCCGCACCGATGCAGGCACAATGGCCAACGGGCCAGGCCTACGGCGGGCAGGGAGACCAACGCAGTATCGCGACGGCTCTCCCCAAGGCAAAAGAGTTTTTTAAAGATCCAGCGCTGGTCCGCCTCCTCGATGCAGCACTAGAGAACAACAGAGATCTTCGAATCGCTGCCAAAAATGTTGAATCCTACAGAGCGCTGTACCGGATCCAACGAGCAGAGCGGTTTCCCACACTTGATGGCCAAGCCTCTGGAAATCGAACCCGCTTGCCTGACGATTTATCCCCCACCGGCGATTCTCGGATCGATAGCCAGTACCAAGTAGGCTTGGTGACTGCCTACGAGTTGGACTTATTTGGCCGAATCCGAAGCTTGTCGAACCAAGCACTTGAAAAATACCTCGCTACTGAGGAGGCGCAGCGCAGCGTTCAGATCGCACTCATAGGCGATGTGGCAACCACCTATTTTCTGTGGCGAACCGACCAAGCGCTCTTGGAGCTGACCGAAGCGACGCTGACCAGCTACGTTGAAAGCTTGGCAATGATCGAGTCGAGTGCTTGGGCAGGAACCTCGTCGGAGCTAGATGTTCGTCAGGCCAGGACTTTGGTGAACCAAGCCCAGGCCCAGCAGGCCTTGTACACCCGTCGAATAGCGCAGGATGTGAATGCACTGGAATTGTTGCTGGGCAGCAAGATTCCAACGGATTTGCCAAAAAACTCGCCACTGGCCATGAGCGCCCTAGGGAAGGTTCCAGCTGGGCTACCAGCTGATCTGCTGCTGAACAGACCGGACATCCGTTCTGCTGAACATCAACTTATGGCCGCGAACGCAAATATCGGCGCAGCTCGTGCGGCATTTTTTCCACGCATTAGCCTGACAGCTTCAGCGGGCTCAGCCAGCAGCGATCTTGATGGACTGTTCAACAGCGGATCTGACAGCTGGAGCTTCGCTCCACAAATCAGCGTGCCGATTTTTAACGCAGGAAAGCTGCGAGCCAATCTCGATTACGCTGAGCTTCAGAAGGATGTGGGCGTAGCGACCTACGAGAAGAGTATCCAAACCGCTTTCCGAGAGGTAGCCGACGGACTCGCTGCGAGGGGAACTTACGGCAAACAGCTCAGTGCTCAAAGCGAGCTGGTTGATAATTATAAAGCCTATTTCAGCTTGGCCCAGCAGCGCTATGACCAGGGCGTCGATAGCTATTTGACAGTGCTGGATGCTCAACGCGAACTGTTTTCCTCACAACAGAAGCTATTGAATGATCAGCTCGATCAAATCAATAGTGAAGTCCAGCTTTACAAAGCCCTCGGGAGCGGCTGGAGCGTGAGTCAAAACTAAGATCCTGGGCAGCGGCTAGCAGTAGCGCTGCCCTAGATTTCAAATATTGAAATATTTTTCGAACTGAAGTGGCGAATTATCGTCGATTTTAAATCGGGAGTATTAGCAATGGGGTTGATATCAGCAAGCGCGTTAGAGGTTCGCTTCGAAGACCGCCCTGACGATGATGTACTTTTAGCCGTAGACGACCTGGTTAACGTGCTTCGCACTGCGCCGGGGTGTATGAGCTATACGATAATCGCGCTGAACAAGTACTTCAGTTCGATGATCATTAGCGGCTTCCGGGACAATGAGAAAGATATGATAGATCATTTTTCAAGCTCAAGTTTCGCAGCATTGACTGATTGCTTGACCTCCCATTGCCGAGGCATCTCCTTTAGAGCATTGTTCATGGATAATGAAATGCGAGGGCAACATGCAGAATCCTGAAAAAGCGCTACTGGATGTAGATTTAAACAGCCTGATTACTTTCTTGGTGGTATATCAAGAAGGGGGAGTGACTCGGGCTTCTGAGCGCTTGGGTGTAAAACAACCAGCTATCAGCAATACCATAGCTAAGCTTCGCAAACGATTTGGTGATGAGCTCTTTTTGGGTAAGCGGGCTTGGACACCGACAGAACGCGCAGACCAGCTTGCAACCGCTCTAGGACCTGCCCTCAGCACTTTGCAGGAGGCGCTTGCTAGCGTAGATAAAGAAAGCGTGTTGCCGCTGACCGAAAACTGACCCAGTTTCGCCCGTTGTGCTGACTGAAAACTGACCCAGGTGTTCCACTGCACCTGCTCAATTTTTGAGCAGGAGAACACAGGGTGATCAGCATGGAAATGATGGGCAAAATTCGGCGGATGTATTTCCGCGACAAGCTGTCGTTGCATGAGATAGCCAAGCGCACCGGACTGTCGCGCAACACCATCCGAAAATGGGTAAGAGCGTCGGAGTCCAAGCAGCCGGTTTATCAACGTCGAGCCGTGTTCAACAAGCTCAGTCCCTTTCACGACCTTCTGGAACAGGCGCTGCGGGCTGATGCCTTGAGGGCCAAGCAGCATCGCCGCAGCGCCAAGGCGCTGCTGGCCATGATCCGCGCTGAAGGCTATGACGGCGGCTACAGCCAGGTCACTGCCTTCGTTCGTCATTGGCGCGGAGAGCAAGGCAAGGTGGTACGGGCATTTGTGCCGTTGGCGTTCGCGTTGGGCGAGGCCTTCCAGTTCGATTGGAGCGAGGAAGGCCTGCTGATTGGCGGTGTTTTCCGACGTGTCCAGGTCGCGCACATGAAGCTATGTGCCAGCCGAGCCTTCTGGCTAGTGGCCTATCCCAGCCAAGGACATGAAATGCTGTTCGATGCCCATACCCGCTCATTCGCCGCCTTGGGCGGCGTGCCGCGTCGCGGCATTTACGACAACATGAAAACGGCGGTCGACAAGGTCAGCAAAGGCAAAGGACGGACGGTCAACGCCCGTTTTGCCGTGATGTGCTCGCATTATTTATTCGATCCAGACTTCTGCAACGTAGCCTCAGGTTGGGAAAAAGGGATCGTCGAGAAGAACGTCCAAGACAATCGGCGACGTATCTGGCTCGATGCTCAAGACTGCCTGTTTCATACCTTCGATGAGCTGAATGTCTGGCTCGGCCAGCGCTGCCGAACTCTCTGGAGCGAGCTGCCGCACCGCAATACAAAGGGCTTACGGTGGCAGATGTCCTGGAGCTGGAACGGGTGGAAATGATGCCTATGCCCAGCGCTTTCGACGGCTATGTCGAACGCACTGTGCGGGTCTCCAGTACCTGCCTGATCAGCGTGGCGCGCAATCGTTACTCGGTGCCTTGCGAACTCGTCGGTCAGTGGGCCAGTAGCCGTTTATACCCTTCGCGGGTTGTGGTCGTTGCTGATGAGACAACTATCGCCAGTCATGAGCGGCTTTTTGATCGAGACCAGGTCAGCTACGACTGGCAGCACTACATGCCGCTGATCGCGCTCAAGCTGCCGGACTCAAGCACCAGTTCCACGGCCACCAAAACGGAGTCCAGACCGGTAATGGGCACCGCAGCCAAGACTTGGGTCATGACGCGATCACCGTTCACATGACGCCGCAGGCCACGCTTGAGCAGGCGCAATGGCTTGGGCAAATCGGCAAACGGAGCGCCATTGCGCAGGGCTCCCGGTTTGCGCTCAATGAGGGGGATGTAGTGCTGCCAGTCGTAGCTGACCTGATCGCGATCAAACAGGCGCTCGTGGCTGGCAATCACACCATCATCGGCAATCACGACGATCCGCGAGGGATAGAGCCGACTGCTGACCCACTGGCCAACACGCTCACAGGGTACTGAATAGCGGTTGCGAGCCACGTTGATCAGACAGGTGCTGGAAACGCGAACCGTGCGTTCTACATAACCGTCGAAAGGCGTCGGCATCGGCATCATTTCGACGCGCTCCAGTTCCAAGACTTCTGCGACGGTGAGGCCGTTGTACTGCGGATGGATCAGCTCTTGCCACAGAGCCCGACAGCGCTGGGCAAGCCAGGCATTCAACTCTTCGAAGCTATGGAAAGTATTGTCGCGGGCGGACAGCCAGATGCGGCGTCGACTGTCTTGGACATTCTTTTCGACGATACCTTTTTTCCCAGCCGGACGCTACGTTGCAGAAGTCCGGGTCGAACAGGTAGTGCGAGCACATCACCATGAAGCGAGCATTGACCGTGCGGCCTTTACCCTTGGAGACCCTGTCGACCGCCGTTTTCATGTTGTCGTAGATGCCGCGACGAGGAACGCCGCCCAATGCCTCAAACGAGCGAGTATGAGCGTCAAACAGCATCTCGTGACCTTGGCTGGGATAGGCCACCAGCCAAAATGCGCGGCTGGCACAGAGCTTCATGTTGGAGATCTGGATCCGCCTGAACAGCCCACCGATCAGCAGACCTTCTTCACTCCAGTCGAACTGGAAAGCCTCGCCCAACGCGAACGTCAACGGCACAAAGGCTCGCAAGGATTTTCCTTGCTCGCCGCGCCACGCGCGGATGAATGCGGTCAGTTGGCTGTAGCCGCCGTCGTAGCCCTCGGCTTTGATCTGCTCGAAGAGAGCCTTGGCGGTTCTGCGGTTGTGTTTGGCCCGAAGCGAATCGGCTTTGAGTGCCTGCTCCAGTATTTCGTGGAAAGGACTGAGCTTGTTGAAAGCGGCTTGCCGCTGGTACACCGGCTGTTTGGTTTCGGGGGCTCTGATCCACTTTCGGATAGTGTTTCTGGACAGCCCGGTACGCTTCGCTATCTGGTGAAGCGAAAGCTTGTCGCGGAAGTACATCCGCCGAATTTTTCCCATCATTTCCATGCTGATCACCTGGTGTTCTCCTGCTCGGAAAGTGAGCAGAAGCAGTTGAACACCTGGGTCAGTTTTCAGTCGGCAGAACAGCCTTTAATGGGTCAGTTTTCGGTCAGCGGCAACAATCTGGAGCATCGCGACGATCTCCAGCCCGGTCAATAGCTCAACTAGGCCAGAGTTCGCAGTCTAACAATCCAGGGTCTCAGCAGTAGCTGCATCAACCTCGACTGCATCCGAAGCCATGCTGGCCATTTCCATAGGCTTTGGAGGCGACCTTGCACAGGTAACTGGCACGATGGAACAGGTCGGACAACGCTCCCCAGTTCTCACGATCCACTCTGTACGCCGGGTTGTCCGGGACCTCGACCAGACCTGCCACCTGATCGACCTGCAGCCTCAAGGCACTGGCCCACGCCTCCTGCAAGCGGCTGATCATGTTGGCATTATCAGATTGCAGTTTCCCCACCGTGTAGAAGGCATCTCGATTCAGCAGAATCAGAACGTGATAATGCGGACGGTGCCCTGTCCCCTCCTCCCTAGCCCATACGTAACGGACCTTACATCCATGAGCGTAGGGATACCGCTCACGGGCCTTCAGTCGGTTGTGCTCGATCTTGGCCTTGAAGGATTCAATAAACCTGCTGATGACCTGATTGGTGTATGCATAATCAGGCAAGTTGATACCGACTGGCAGACGTAGATCAATTCTAAAGCCCAATAGCCTCGGATACTGGTTCAGCGTGTTATCAACGGCGCGTTTCAATGCAGTCAGGTACTCAGTTACAAACGGCCCCTTCTCGATCATGACTGGAAGACCTTCAAACAGATCACCAGTGTGGATGTGAAGGTTGGTGTTATCGGGATGACGCAGCATGGTAACCACTCTCTTTGCTAAGACTCATATACTCAGCAAGCGTGGTATTTATTTACGAGTTACACGGTGCCAACCATCCCTACCCAAACATCCTACACATCACCTAGCCTGAAGAGAGAATCACTAGGGAGATAAGTGCTTGGGTAGCATGTGAAGCAATGGGTAGATTCTAGCCGCCAAGGTGTTTGCCAGGAGGTAGATAAACTTCAGATAGCCAACACCATGCTAGGCATTGGATAGATACAGATATTCAGTAGTATGAGCAGGCATTAGCCACTCCCACATCATGATGGATATAGATACAGACAGCCATCACCAGAAGCAAGTATTAGCCGCTCTAACAGCATAATTGATAGTTACTTAATAAAGCATATTACCCATACCGAAAACAAAATGACAACACATTACCCACCAATACCGACCAACCCATTATAAAAACCAGCAAACACCTCACTCATTTAACTCCGGCAAAAAACCATCATGATCCGACATCAACCGGATCATGAGGGCGACTATACTCGTCAACGCAAATTATCAGCTAGCCAGGCCTAAAGCTTTATCACGCTCAGCCACCTTAGCGAGAATCCAGTCGTGAACTTCTCTTTCTAGCCAGCCGACGCATCGATCCCCTAACGGCACCGGAACTGGAAACTGACCTTCTGCGATGTACTTATAAATCGTGGATCGGGAAAGACCAGTAAGATCCATGACCTCTTTCAGGCGGATTATCCTCATGAACGTAGCTCCTGTATTCGTCCAGAGGATTGGCAAGGCCAGTAAAATTTGACGGACGACGAACCCACCCCACACCTTGTCGGCACGCTGCCCTCTCGCCATCCGTCCATTGCCTCCTACCCTCAGCACCCTTCTGGGGGATCATACTCGTCTCAGAGGACTTGCCTTTTTCAAACGAAAATAGCCACAAACACACATACAGACCCAGTTAAATCGTGTACCAAAGAGAATTCTGTACTACTAGAGTAAATCTAGATTGACTCAATAATCACGATAGGGTAAATCTAGCTTAACCCGTGAGTTTGCATAGAGCGATCTTAGTATGGCGATACGTTACAACGATGAGTTAAGCCAGGTTCTCGGCGATTCCGAGTACAGCGAGCGCCATGACATATGGCTTTGGTACACACTCGTTTTCTTCGAACAAAGTTTCAATAAAGAAGCACTCCCAGACCATGGAATGCGAAACAAGATGGCTCGATACCTCCAAGCGAACAGATGGAAGGTCGATCCACTACTGCAAAAAAGACGAGAGCAACTCATCCCCAAGAAACATCTAGAGTGGATCACGAACGAACGTCGACTAGTGGAATGGCTAACAAAAGAAATTCAAAGCTCAACCAACCACAGTCAATTTAACTTCCCATTCAATCTTTCTGGAAAGGATCTCCCTATAGCAGTACTTGACGTCTGGGAACGAGACCTTACCGAAAAGACATCTCTAATCAAAAGTCTGGAGCAGCGGTGGCGCGACCACAAAGCCCACGACAAAAAATACTCATGGTTTAAAGACGACAACCAAAAATGCTCTCTCGCTTACGAGTGGCTACAAAAGAACACATACCTCACCATCTTCCGCACTCCCATCGAAACATATGAAGACCTACTGATCTTTTTCGACAACGCGAATTACACCAGCGAGAAAGAAGAACTTTATATTGGGAAAATTAAAAAACTATGGAACCAAAGAAAGTACAGAAGCACCCTAAAGGGCAAGTCACAGTATAACTTTGTCCTGTCAGACAAGACCATCGAGATGCTAGACAAAATTTCAGAACAACACGAAATCAGTCGAGCTCGAGCACTAGAAATACTCGTAGAGATAGAAACTGAAAAAGGCTTATACATCTCAGAAAAGCTGCAAAACTCTAAACTGCTTCGCAACACTTAGCCCAAACCAGCCATAACGACCGAAACATACCAACACCAAGTCTATCAATGCTAAGAAGGCAACCACTCTCAGCCAGATACCACCAGCAAATTAGATTCAAATAATTTTCAAACCTATATCATTAATTTGAAGGCCTAGCAGTAGGCCTTCTCCCGCGGTTAAATCGGCCTGATATAGGAAAATTTCTCTCATGAACTGTCCCGTATGTAGTTCTGCACGCATTGCAACGAAGGATCTCGGCAAAAAGGCCGGTGGTGTCATCGGATCGATTGGTGGTGCCGCCAGTGGCGTGTCCAGCGTACTAGCAGGTGCCGAGGCTGGCGCGACTGTCGGTGCTTTTGCCGGCCCTGTCGGCATTGCCCTGGGCGGTATTACCGGAGCCATCTTCGGAGGGCTCGTAGGTGGCGCGACCGGAGCGGTAGCTGGTGCAGCGATTGGCTCTCAAATCGATGAGAGAGTGTTGAACAATTACCAGTGCCTGGAATGTGGGCACGAGTTCAGCCTCTACGACTGACGCCCCGCGATCCCTATTCCGCTTATACGCCCCCTTTCCACTCCCTATTTCTGCCGGTGCTGTGCAATGCGCAGCGCTTTATGCCGGCTATTGCTCAAAGGAATATCTCCCATGGCTCATCAAATCGAACAAATGGCTTATGTTGGGACTACCCCCTGGCACGGCCTGGGCAACAATCTGCCGCATAAACAATCCATTGAACTCTGGCAGCGCGAAGCCGGTATGAACTGGCAAATCTTGGAAAGCCCTGTGCACTTCAAGTCGGATGCCGTCGGCCACCTGGGGGCCATTCACTCCTTCCCTGAACAAAAGGTCCTCTACCGCTCAGACACCAAGGCACCGTTGTCGGTGGTTTCCCAGCGCTATCACACGGTACAACCTCGGGAGGTCTTGGAGTTCTACCGCGACCTGACCGAGCTCTCCGGCTACGAGCTGGAAACAGCCGGCGTGCTCAAGGGCGGTCGTAAGTTCTGGGCGCTGGCACGTACCGGGCAAGGGTCTACCCTTAAGGGCAACGACCAGGTCAACGGTTACCTGCTGTTGGCCACGTCCTGCGACGGTACATTGGCCACGACGGCAACGCCGACCACTGTGCGCGTGGTGTGCAACAACACCCTCACTGTCGCTTTGGACGGTACTACTCGTGCGATCAAGGTGCCGCACAACACCCGCTTTGATCCGAAGGCGGTAAAGAAGCAACTCGGCATCGCCGTCTCGCAATGGGAAGACTTCATGTATCGCATGCGTGCTCTGGCCGAACGCAAAGTGCAGTGGCATGAGGCCTTGGGGTTTTTCATGAACGTGATGTGCGAAACCTCACCGACCGGCAACTTGCCAGAAGTTCTGCCGAATGAGCGCGCCTTGCGCAAAGTGCAGGAGCTGTACGAAGGACGTGGACGAGGCAGCCAATTGGACTCAGCTCGCGGCACTGCTTGGGGGCTGCTCAACGCGGTGACCGAATATGTCGACCACGAACGTCGTGCGCGTAGCATTGAGTACCGGCTGGACTCAGCCTGGTTCGGGCAGGGCGCGCAGATCAAGCAACGCGCTCTGGATACCGCCCTGCAATTGGTCGCCTAACCGGTTACTTCCCCCCCAAAAAACGCCCGATCAGCCTCGTTGCTGATCGGGCGTTTCTATTTCTGCAAGGTGAACGCTATGAACGTTACTCCGTTGCGCAGCACTAGCAAGGCTCG
>NZ_MULM01000082.1:0-20048 GCF_002029345.1 Pseudomonas sp. VI4.1 | reverse complement strand
CTCGGTTGCGGCCGGCGCGGTCTCGGCGGCAGGCGCAGGTGTGGCCGGCATCCGCTGGCGGCAGGCGCTGCCGCGGGATCGGCCGCCAATTCGGCGGAGATCGCCGCAGTGGCTGGCGCACCAGCCGGAGCGTCTGCGGCGCCTTCGGCCTGCAACCTGGCCAGTTGATTGTTCTTCAGTTCGATCAGGCGCTGCAGCTTGTCCAGCTGACTCTGCAGATCGGTCATGCGGCTTTTCAGTTCCTCGTTGTCACGACGGGTCGTGTCGAGGTTTTCCTGAGTCATGGCCAGCTTGTTGTTCAAGGCCTTGGCGTCGCCTGCGGCACCTTTGCCACCCGCCTTGCCGGATTCGGCAGACACCAGGCTCAAGTTGTCCCGGGCGGGTTGCACAGCCGTGCCATCGCCACGCGGACGGTTGGTGGCGTCGAGTTGCTGCTGCCCTGCCCCGGTCTTCGGCACATAGCGCCGGCCCTGACGCCACGCGGTGTTCTGCGCGGCCACTTCGGCAATGGCTTTGTGCTGTGGCAAGTTGGTGCTTTGTGCCTGGTCCGGCAGCCGCAGCACCTGACCGGTTTTCAGTCGATTGATGTTGCCGCCGATGAAGGCATCCGGGTTCAGCGCCTGGATGGCCAGCATGGTTTGCTGGACCGAGCCGCCATTGCGCGCCTTCGCCGCGATTTCCCACAGGGTATCCCGGGGCGTGGTGGTGTATTGGCCAGGCTCGGTGGCACCGGGCACCGCGGCGGTGACGGCTGGCGTCGGCGCTGGCTGCGCCGCCGCTTCAGCGGTCTGCGGCGAGAACTTGGACGGATCGAGCAGCACGCTGTAATCGCGCAGCAGACGACCGTTGGGCCACATGACCTGCACCAGGAATTTCACCATCGGTTCGGACAGGGGTTTGCTGGACGTCACACGCAGGACGCTTTTACCGCTGGGGTTGAGCACGGGGGTGAAGCTCAGGTCGTTGAGAAACGCCTGGCGGTCGACACCGGCCTTGGCGAAATCTTCCGGCGAAGCCAGGCTCGGCACCACTTCGGCAGCGGTGAGTTCCTTGACGTCGAGCAACTCGATTTCCGCCACCAGCGGCTGGTCCAGCGTCGATTTCAGGGTCAGCTCCCCAAGCCCGAGCGCATGCGCCATACCGGAGGACAGCGCCGACGCGGCCGCTATTGCTAACACCAGTTTGCGAACTTGAACCATAGCCTCATCCTTTGTTTGAACATTCCTCGGCCAGCGAGAAGGTGTTGATAGTCGCTGCCGCAAGGCATTGCGCGCGGCGACGAAGAGTCGTCGCGCGCGATCGTTTCATTCGTGCCGAGGAAAGCCCCGCAGGGTGGCTCGCCCTCAGCAGTCCGGACCAAGCATAGCGTTGGCTGGAGCCCTTGGAAAAATTGTTGCCAAGTATCTTTTACACAAGGTGTTTTATCAATAATTCAGCCACCTGCACAGCATTGAGCGCCGCGCCTTTGCGCACGTTATCTGACGTCAGCCACACGTTTAGTTCCGACAGGTCGTCGATTCCATGGCGAACCCGACCAACGTAGACCACGTCCTGCCCGACCGCATCGCCGACCGGCGTCGGATAATCGCCGGCTTCCACCAGTTCGATACCGGGGGCGTCTTCCAGGGCGGCGTTGATTTTCGCCAGGTCGATGTCGCTCGCCGAGTGCAAGGTCACGCTAAAGCTATCGCCAAAAAACACCGGGGCTTGAATGCAAGTGACGGAAATCTTCAATGCAGGCAGGGCCATGACCTGGCGCAGTTCGCGCACCAGGCGTTTTTCCAGCAGCGTATGGCCTTGCTCATCCGGCTTGCCGACTTGCGCCAGCAGGTTGAACGCCATCTGCCGATCAAAGAACGTCGGTTCCAGCGGCCGCACGTTGAGCAGTTCGGCGGTTTGCCGGGCCAGCTCGGTCACGGCTTCGCGACCTTGGGCCGAGACCGCCAAGGCCGCGGTCAGGTGGATGCGTTGCAGGTCGAGCAAACCGAGCAATGGCGCCAGCACCACGGCCAGCGTGGTGGCCGACGGGCTTGGGCTGCTGACCTGGAACGGCTTTTGCAGACCGGCGAGCACCTGTGCATTGGCTTCCGGCACCACTTGCGGCGCCTGATCGGCCGGCAACGCGCCGGACAGGTCGATCAGCGAACAGCCGGCGGCGATGGCGCGCGAGGCGAAACTCAGGGTGACCGCCGGGCCGGCGGCGAAGAACACCAGCTGGACTTTGCTGAAGTCGAACTCATCGACTTCCCGCACCCGCACGTTCTTGCCGCGAAACGGCACCGAATGCCCGGCCGATTCACTGCTGGCCAGCAGGTGCAGGTTGCCGACCGGGAAGTCGCGCTCTTCGAGAATCTGCACCAGCGTTTCGCCGACAGTACCGGTGGCGCCGATCACGGCAATATCAATGGACTGGCTCATGGTTTTACCTCTGGCGAAACGGGGGGAGCGGCACTTTACCGGGTGGGTGGCGTGCAGGCAATTCGGCGGGGATATGCGGCGCCTGTTCCGGCCTCTTCGCTGCAAGCCAGCGCCTACACGGTTGTGCGCGGTTGCAGGGTTGGCTCATGACCTGGAGGAGCTGGCTTGCCAGCGAAGGGGCCTGTACGGGGGCAACCCATCAACCCCGGCCTGCCAAACACAAAAAAACCCGCACCTCTTCCAAGGCACGGGCTCTTTCACTGCTTCAACCGATCAACGCTCGAGCAGAATCCGCAGCATGCGACGCAGCGGTTCGGCCGCGCCCCACAGCAGCTGGTCGCCGACGGTGAACGCGCCGACGTACTGCGTGCCCATGTTCAGCTTGCGCAGACGGCCCACCGGGACGTTCAGGGTGCCGGTGACTTTCGTCGGGCTCAGTTCCTGAATGCTGGCTTCGCGGCTGTTCGGTACCAGCTTGACCCAAGGGTTGTGCTGGCTGATCAGCCCTTCGATGTCGGCGATCGGCACGTCTTTGTTCAGCTTGATGGTCAGCGCCTGGCTGTGGCAGCGCATGGCGCCGATGCGCACGCAGATGCCATCCACCGGGATCGGGTTCTTGAAGCGACCGAGGATCTTGTTGGTCTCGGCCTGGGCCTTCCATTCTTCGCGGCTCTGGCCGTTCGGCAGTTCCTTGTCGATCCACGGGATCAGGCTGCCGGCCAGCGGTACGCCGAAGTTTTCGGTCGGGTACGCGTCGCTGCGCATCGCTTCGGCGACACGACGGTCGATGTCGAGGATCGCGCTGGCCGGGTCGGCCAGTTGATCGGCGACAGCGGCGTGGGTCGCGCCCATCTGCTTGATCAGTTCACGCATGTTCTGCGCGCCGGCACCGGAGGCCGCCTGGTACGTCATGGCGCTCATCCACTCCACCAGGCCGGCTTCGAACAGACCGCCCAGGCCCATCAGCATCAGGCTGACGGTGCAGTTGCCGCCGATGTAGTTCTTGGTGCCCGCGTCGAGCTGCTGGTCGATGACCTTGCGGTTCACCGGGTCCAGCACGATCACCGCGTCATCCTGCATGCGCAGGCTGGAAGCGGCGTCGATCCAGTAGCCCTGCCAGCCGGCTTCACGCAGTTTCGGGAAGACTTCGCTGGTGTAGTCGCCACCCTGGCACGTCAGAATCACGTCGAGGGTTTTCAGCTCTTCAATGCTGTAAGCGTCTTTGAGCGGAGCAATGTCCTTACCCACGGACGGGCCTTGGCCACCGACATTGGACGTGGTGAAAAACACCGGCTCGATGAGATCGAAATCCTGCTCTTCCAGCATCCGCTGCATGAGCACGGAACCGACCATACCGCGCCAACCGATCAGACCTACACGTTTCATCGCAACTACACCTTCTTTAAAAAGTGGGCCGCTGCTTTCAAGAGTGAAAATTGCAGCGGGCCCGAGAGATTACAGATTCCGCAGCGCGGCGACTACTGCGTCGCCCATTTCCTGCGTACCGACTTTAGTGCAACCGGCCGACCAGATGTCGCCTGTACGCAGCCCCTGGTCCAAAACAAGGCTCACGGCCTTCTCGATCGCGTTTGCAGCGTCCGCTTGGTTGAAGCTGTAACGCAACATCATCGACACCGACAAAATGGTCGCCAACGGGTTGGCAATGCCCTGGCCTGCGATGTCCGGCGCCGAACCGTGGCACGGCTCGTACATGCCCTTGTTATGGGTGTCGAGGGAAGCCGACGGCAGCATGCCGATGGAACCGGTGAGCATCGACGCCTGGTCGGACAGGATGTCGCCGAACATGTTGTCGGTGACGATCACGTCGAATTGCTTCGGTGCGCGCACCAGTTGCATGGCGGCGTTGTCGACGTACATGTGGCTCAGTTCGACTTCAGGGTAATCCTTGGCCACTTCCTCGACGATTTCACGCCACAGCTGGCTGGACGCCAATACGTTGGCCTTGTCCACCGAGCACAGCTTCTTGCCGCGAACCATGGCCATGTCGAAACCGACACGGGCGATGCGGCGGATTTCGCTTTCGCTGTACGGCAGGGTGTCGTAGGACTGACGCTCGCCGTTTTCCAGGGTGCGGGTG
Organism: Pseudomonas sp. VI4.1; assembly: GCF_002029345.1. Lineage (NCBI taxonomy): Bacteria > Pseudomonadati > Pseudomonadota > Gammaproteobacteria > Pseudomonadales > Pseudomonadaceae > Pseudomonas > Pseudomonas sp. VI4.1. The sequence goes on along the minus strand of NZ_MULM01000082.1, from coordinate 15,532 downwards.
CCACGTGGCGCGCCGAAGTAGATGCCGCCGGTCAGCTCGCGAACGATCAGGATGTCCAGGCCGGCAACGATTTCAGGCTTCAGGCTCGACGCTTCGGCCAGTTGCGGGTAGAGGATCGCCGGACGCAGGTTGCCGAACAGGCCCAGTTGCGCACGGATCTTCAGCAGGCCGCGCTCCGGGCGAATGTCACGCTCGATGGCGTCCCATTTCGGGCCGCCCACGGCGCCCAGCAGCACCGCGTCGGCCGTGCGAGCGCGCTCCAGGGTTTCGTCGGCCAACGGCACGCCGTGCTTGTCGATGGCCGCGCCACCGATCACGTCAAAGTTCAGCTCGAAGCCCAGGTTGTACTTGTCGCTGGCCAGCTCCAGTACCTTGACCGCTTCGGCCATGATTTCCGGGCCAATACCGTCACCTGGGAGAATCAGAATCTGCTTGCTCATGCTTTCCTCATGTCATCAGTCGGTGCGCCCATGGCGCGCCCGGAAAAAGTCTATCGCTCGGCGGCTATTGTTCAGAAAGCCTATTGTTCAGAACTTATCGTCCAGAGCTTATCATTCAGCGCTTACCGTTCAGCCATCAGCACCAGCACATCGGTACTGAACGAACCATCGGCCTCAATCTCAAAATATTCGCGCACTTCATTGCCCATCGACTGCTGCAGCTCGCGAATCGCCGCGCGCATCACCTGGGGCGTGCGCATGCGCTCGACCCAGCTGGTGTACTCCAGGCGCAAGCGTTGGCGCGTGGTGCTGCGGGTATGCAACCCCGCTTCGCTGACCTGGCGCAACCACTCGCCGGCGGAATAATCGCGCACGTGGCTGGTGTCGCGCAGCACTTCGACGCTTTGCAGGTAAGTGTCGAACAGCGGGCTGCCCGGTGACAACACGTCGACGAACGCCGCCACCCCGCCCGGCTTCAGCACCCGGCGAACTTCGCGCAGGGCCAGCCCGAGGTCGCTCCAATGGTGCGCCGAATAACGGCTGAACACGAAGTCGAACTCGCCATCGGCGAACGGCAGGCGCTCGGCGGCACCGTTGACCGTGGTCACATTGCTCAGGCCACGGTCGACAGCGGCGGCTGCGACTACGTCGAGCATCTGCTGGACAGGTCGTAGGCCACCACTTCCTTGACCAGCGAGGCCACGTGGAAACTCACGTGACCGGCGCCGCAGCCGAGGTCCAGCACCCGGGCGTCGCCCTGCCCTGCCAGTTCAGCCTGTAGCAGGGCGAATTCGGTGCCTTGAGCGTGGACGGCGCTGTTCAGGTAGGCGGCGGCCTGTTCACCGAATTGCTTTTGGACGACCTGGCTGTGCTGGGGGGTGCTGGTCATTGGACTTCCTATTTCAGGGTTTAGTCTTGTGGTGTCTGTCCGGGCCTCTTCGCTGGCAAGCCAGCTTCTACAGGGGGGTTCGGCGTTCACAGAACCCTGTAGGAGCTGGCTTGCCAGCGAAAGCGGCATCCCGCCTTACGCAAAATCAAGCGTCGCGAAACAACCAAGGCTGGCTCGCCCGATGCTTGGCTTCAAACGTCGCAATCGCCTCATGGTCCATCAACGTCAGGCCGATATCGTCCAGCCCGTTGAGCAGGCAATGCTTACGGAACGCGTCGATCTCAAAGTTCAGCACCTTGCCATCCGGACGGGTCACGGTCTGGGCTTGCAGGTCAACCTGCAACTGGTAACCCGGCGTCGCCTCGACCTGCTGGAACAGTTCATCCACCTCAGCGTCGCTCAAGATGATCGGCAGCAAGCCGTTCTTGAAGCTGTTGTTGAAGAAGATGTCGGCATAGCTCGGCGCGATGATGCTGCGGAAACCGTACTCTTCCAGCGCCCACGGCGCATGTTCGCGGCTGGAGCCGCAACCGAAGTTCTCACGCGCCAGCAACACGCTGGCACCTTGATAACGTTCGGCGTTGAGCACGAAGTCCTTGTTCAGCGGACGCTTGGAGTTGTCCTGATACGGTTGCCCCACATCCAGGTAGCGCCACTCATCGAACAGGTTCGGGCCAAAACCCGTGCGCTTGATCGACTTCAGGAATTGCTTCGGAATGATCTGGTCGGTGTCGACGTTGGCACGATCCAGAGGCGCGACAAGACCGGTGTGCTGGGTAAAAGCTTTCATGCTGCGCTCCTTCAGATCAATTCACGGACGTCGACGAAACGACCGTTCACAGCGGCGGCGGCGGCCATGGCCGGGCTCACCAGGTGGGTACGGCCACCGGCGCCCTGACGGCCTTCGAAGTTACGGTTGGAGGTCGACGCGCAATGCTCGCCACTTTCCAAACGGTCCGGGTTCATCGCCAGGCACATCGAGCAGCCCGGCTCACGCCATTCGAAACCGGCGTCGAGGAAGATCTTGTCCAGGCCTTCCGATTCGGCCTGAGCCTTGACCAGGCCCGAGCCCGGCACCACGATGGCCTGCTTGATGGTCGACGCCACTTTGCGGCCCTTGGCGATCACTGCCGCCGCACGCAGGTCTTCGATCCGCGAGTTGGTGCAGGAGCCGATGAATACGCGGTCCAGCTGGATGTCGGTGATCGCCTGGTTGGCGGTCAAACCCATGTACTTCAAGGCGCGTTCGATGGAGCCACGCTTGACCAGGTCCATTTCCTTGGCCGGGTCCGGCACGTTCTGATCAACGGCCAACACCATCTCCGGCGACGTGCCCCAGCTGACTTGCGGTTTGATCTGGGTCGCGTCGAGCTCGACGATGGTGTCGAACTTCGCGTCCTTGTCCGTCACCAGGTCTTTCCAGGCCTCGACAGCCAAGTCCCATTCCGCGCCTTTCGGGGCGAATGGACGGCCCTTGACGTATTCCACGGTCTTTTCGTCCGCCGCCACCAGGCCGACACGCGCACCGGCTTCGATGGACATGTTGCAGATGGTCATGCGGCCTTCAACGGACAAGTCGCGAATCGCGCTGCCGGCGAACTCGATGGCATGGCCGTTACCGCCGGCGGTGCCGATCTTGCCGATCACGGCGAGGACGATGTCCTTGGCCGTCACGCCAAATGGCAGTTTGCCTTCGACCGACACCAGCATGTTCTTCATTTTCTTGGCGACCAGGCACTGGGTGGCGAGCACATGCTCGACCTCGGAAGTGCCGATACCGTGCGCCAAGGCACCAAAGGCACCGTGGGTCGAGGTATGGGAGTCGCCGCAGACCACGGTCATGCCCGGCAAGGTAGCACCCTGCTCCGGGCCGATGACGTGGACGATGCCCTGGCGGACGTCATTCATCTTGAATTCGACGATGCCGTATTCGTCACAGTTATCGTCGAGGGTCTGAACCTGCAGGCGCGAGACCTCGTCGGCAATGGCTTCGATGCCACCCTTGCGCTCCGGCGTGGTCGGTACGTTGTGGTCCGGGGTCGCGATGTTGGCATCGATGCGCCAAGGCTTGCGCCCGGCCAGGCGCAGGCCTTCGAAGGCTTGCGGCGAGGTCACTTCATGGATGATGTGACGATCGATGTAGATCAGCGCAGAGCCATCGTCGCGCTGCTTGACCAAGTGCGAATCCCAGAGCTTGTCGTAGAGCGTTTTGCCGGCCATCAGACGGTTTCCTCATCAGCTTGTTTCTATGCCCTGGGTCTTGAGTGATTCAATAACCCTTTGGCTTGTGAGGTCGATCCTAGGGGGTTACATTAAATAACTCAAATTCATATTTTTCATGCTTTGGATAACCAACTGGAATACGACAATGGACCTGGCCAACCTCAATGCTTTCATAGCGATTGCCGAGACCGGCAGCTTCTCCGGCGCCGGCGAGCGGCTGCACCTCACGCAACCGGCCATCAGCAAGCGCATCGCCGGGCTGGAACAGCAACTGAAGGTGCGCCTGTTCGATCGCCTGGGACGTGAAGTCGGCCTGACCGAGGCCGGCCGCGCCTTGCTGCCCCGGGCCTATCAGATCCTCAATGTGCTGGACGACACTCGCCGCGCCCTGACCAACCTGACCGGCGAAGTCAGCGGCCGCCTGACCCTGGCCACCAGTCACCACATCGGCCTGCACCGCCTGCCGCCTTTATTGAGGGAGTTCACCCGGCGCTACCCGGAGGTGGCGCTGGATATCCAGTTCCTCGACTCGGAAGTGGCCTACGAAGAAATCCTCCATGGCCGCGCCGAGCTGGCGGTCATCACCCTGGCGCCGGAGCCCCACGCCCTGGTGAAGGCCACGCCCGTATGGGACGACCCGCTGGATTTCGTGGTCGCCCCGGAGCATTCGCTGATCAGCAACGGCCCGGTCAGCCTGGCGGACATTGCCCTGCACCCGGCGGTATTCCCCGGCGGCAACACCTTTACCCACCACATCGTCCAGCGCCTGTTCGAAGCCCGGGGCCTGACGCCGAACATCGCCATGAGCACCAATTATCTGGAAACGATCAAGATGATGGTCTCGATCGGCCTTGCCTGGAGCGTGCTGCCGCGCACCATGCTCGACGAGCAAGTTGCACGAATACCTTTACCGGGCATACAACTGACTCGCCAGCTAGGCTATATCTTGCACACCGAACGGACGCTCTCGAATGCGGCACGGGCCTTTATGGCCCTGCTGGATGCACAAATCGATGGGCCAGGGATTCAGGGCTAAGCTGTGCTACGTCTATAGCGTCTTTTGCGCCGTGAACTCCTGTGCTAAACGCCCAATTCAGCCCAAGGCTTGAAAATGCCGAAATCTGTTGACCGAATTCCGCCGATGCCGCGTATTCAGGCGCTGGACCCGAAACGGTCCGAGCAGAGCTGGGAAAGTGCGCCGCAACTGCTGGCCGCCCTCAACGGCGCGCGCCTGGGCGCCTGGTATTGGGACATCGAGCGCGGGCAGATCAGCTGGTCCCGGGGCACCCAGGCGTTGTTCGGCTTCGATCCCCGGCAACCGCTGCCGGCCGATCTGGAATACCTCGACCTGCTGCCACCCGAGGACCGGGCGAAAACCATCCGCGCCTTCCACGCGGTGATCGCCGGCGCCCCGCTGGAACAGGCGATGCACCACCGCATTCAATGGCCCGACGGCAGCCTGCACTGGCTGGAGATCAACGGCAGCCTGCTGCCGGACAAGCACGGCCGGCCACGGATGATTGGCGTCATCCGCGAAATCACCCACCAGCGTCAGCGTGAACAGGCCCTGAGCAGTTCGGAAAAACGCTTCGCCACGCTGTTTCACCTGTGCCCGAACATGGTGTTGCTGACCCGCCAGGAAGACGGCCTGATCAGTGAAGCCAACCAGTATTTCGAAAGCCTGTTCGGCTGGCCGGTGCAAGACGCGATCGGCCGCACCACCCTCGAACTGGGCCTGTGGGTGCACCCGGAACAACGGGCGCAACTGGTCAAGGCCACCAAGGCCAAGGGCGAATTGACCAGCATGGAGGTGCAGTTTCGCGCCAGCAACGGCCAGGTCCACGATGGCATCCTCAGCGCGCAGAAAGTCGAGCTCGAAGGCCAGCCCTACCTGCTGAGCACCTTCCTCGATACCACCGAGGCCAAAGCCGCCGAACATGCCCTGAAAGACAGCCAGGAACGCCTTGACCTGGCCCTGGATTCGGCGCAACTGGGCACGTGGGACTGGCACATTCCCAGCGGCATGCTCTACGGTTCGGCGCGGGCCGCCCAACTGCACGGGCTGGAGGCCAAACCTTTCCATGAAGCCTTCGACGATTTTTTCGAAGGCGTGCCCGGCGAAGAACGCGACAGCATGCGCGACGCCTACCGCAGCTTGCGCGAAGGCCCGGCCGGCAATTATCAGCTGACCTACCGCGTGCAGCTGCCGGACGGCAGTTCGCGCTACCTGGAAAGCCGCGCCCGCCTGTACCGCGACGACAACGGCGCGCCGCTGCGCATGGCCGGCACGCTGCTCGACATTACCGATCAGGTGGAACGCGAACAGCGGCTGGTGGCCTCTGAAGAGAAATTCGCCACGCTGTTCCAAGTCAGCCCGGACCCGATCTGCGTGACCCACCAGGACACCGGCCTGTTCATCGAGATCAACTCCAGCTTCACCCAGACCTTCGGCTGGAGCACCGCCGAGGTGATTGGCCGCAGTGCCGACGAAATCGGCCTGTGGGACGCCTCGGCGAAAAGCCTGCGGCGGATCGAACAAGTCATCCGCGAACAAGGCCTGAACAATGTCGCGATCGTGGTTCAGCACAAAGACGGGCAGACCCTGACCTGCGTGATTTCCAGCCGCCAGATCAGCGTCGGCAACCAGCCGTGCATCGTCACCACCCTGCGCGACATCACCCAGCAGCAACGCTCGGAAGCGGCGCTCAAGGCCAGCGAAGAGAAGTTCGCCAAGGCCTTCCACTCCAGCCCCGACGCCATCACCATCACCGAGCGCGACACCGGACGCTATCTGGAAGTCAACGATGGCTTCTGTCGCCTGACCGGCTATCGCGCCGACGAAGTGATCGGCCGCACGGTGTACCAGGTCGGCATCTGGGCTGAGGAAAAACAGCGTTCGATGCTGCTGGCCGAACTACAGATGAAGGGCCGGGTGCATCACCTGGAGATGCTCGGGCGCAATAAACGCGGCGAGTTGCTGACCGTCGAAGTCTCGGTGGAACCCATCACCCTGAACGAAACCGCTTGCCTGCTGCTGACGGCGCGGGACGTCAGCCTGCTGAAAAATGCCGAAGCGCAGATCCGCCACCTGGCCTACCACGACCCTTTGACCAACCTGCCCAACCGCGCGCTGCTGATGGATCGCCTGAGCCAGCAGATCGCCCTGCTCAAGCGCCACAACCTGCGCGGCGCGCTGATGTTTCTCGACCTTGACCACTTCAAGCACATCAATGATTCGCTCGGCCATCCCGTGGGCGATACGGTGCTGAAGATCATCACCGCGCGCCTTGAAGCCAGCGTGCGCATGGAGGACACCGTTGCGCGGCTGGGGGGTGATGAGTTCGTGGTGCTGCTCAGCGGTCTTGAGGGCACGCGCAACGACGTCAGCGATCAGGTCCTGGAGCTGGCCGACACCTTGCGTGAACTGCTGTCCGAACCGATGTTCCTCGACGGCCAGCGCCTGCAAGTGACCCCGAGCATTGGCATCGCATTGATACCCGATCACGGCTCGACCCCGACCGACCTGCTCAAGCGCGCCGACATCGCGCTGTATCGGGCCAAGGATTCGGGGCGCAACACCACACAGATGTATCACAACACCATGCAGAAGGCCGCTAGCCAACGCCTGCGCCTGGAAACCGACCTGCGCCAGGCCCTGTCCCGCGGCGAGTTTCGCGTGCATTACCAACCGCAGGTAGACGCCCGGGACGGCCGCATCGTCGGCTGCCGAGGCGCTGGTGCGCTGGGACCATCCGGAATTCGGCGCGCAGTCGCCCACCGAGTTCATCAAGGTGCTGGAGGACAGCGGGATGATCCTCGAGGTGGGCACCTGGATCATCGAGGAGGTCTGCGCCGCCTTCAAACAGCTGGTCGCCAAAAACCTGATCGACCCGCTCGACTTCAGCCTGTGCGTGAACATCAGCCCGCGACAGTTCCGCCAGAACGACTTCGTCGAACGCATCGAACGCAGCCTCGCCAGTCACGGCCTGCCCTGCTCGCTGCTGAAGCTGGAAATCACCGAAGGCATCGTCATCCAGAACCTGGAAGACACCATCAGCAAAATGCGCCGCCTGAAAAAACTCGGCGTAAGTTTCGCCATGGACGACTTCGGCACCGGTTACTCCTCGCTGACCTACCTCAAGCGCCTGCCGGTCGACACCCTGAAAATCGACCAGTCCTTCATCCGCGACGCCACCACCGACCCCAACGATGCCGAGATCATCCGCGCCATTGTCGCCATGGCCCGCAGCCTGGAATTGAAGGTGATCGCCGAAGGGGTGGAAACCCAGGACCAGCTGGATTTCCTGCAGGGGCTGGGCTGTCACTTTTATCAGGGGTATTTGCACAGTCGGCCGTTGCCGGTGGAGGCGTTCAAGAAACTCCTGAAATAACCCGGCGGTTGCAGGGCGGCCCTGTCTACCGTAGCGGGCTCGCGTCCCTATGCGAGCGAGACCGGCTTGCTGGCGAAGACACCCCGACAGCCAACTAACCTCTTCCAACCGTACCCGATTCCCCTGTAGGAGCCGGCTTGCCGGCGAAGGCATCTTCACGGCCGCTGCAAAACTTGAGGCCACCGCCCCTGGCAGCCTCCCCACTCCCCTAACCGTAATCCCTCTATACAGACCAAAACTTCGCCCTCATCAAGATTCGAATCGCCATTTCCTACACGCTTCCGAGAAACGTCCGATTTACCTTGAAAACCCCTTCGCCGACCCTTCGCGCTGCACCTTGCCTTGCCCCAATTCCTTCGGGCCCCAGAGCAAGTTGATCGTCAGCAGGCGCGCCAAGCGCCTCGCTCAAGTCGCCAGCAGACAAGGACTTCAATCAATGGCAATCGGGTACTACATTCGCCAAGGCGACAAGACCACCTGCGGCGGCACCGTGCTGGATGCCGACCCCTGCATTACGATGTTTGGCGAAAACCATGCCCGCGACGGGGATAGGGTTTCCTGCGGAATAACCGGCAAGACCTACGCAATAACCGGCGGGATTTCGCACATGCGAAGCAATGGCCGGCTCTTGGCTGGGACGCTGGACAGCGTCAGCACCTGTCCTTGCAGAGCGACGCTGATCCCCTCGCTAAAAAATGCCACCTACTCCTCCAGGGAGGCCGTTGCGCCGCAAGGCAACCGTGCCGCAGCTCAGCCAGCCACTCCTGTATCCCGCAGCGATCCGGCAGCACCACGCCCATCCGGCTATTCGCCGACGCGAACGGCGCCCTCACCGTCCTTCAGTGAATTACCGGGGCTGGTCTGCCAGAACCTCTGGCGCGGGTATCAACAACAAGCCGAAGCCATCGTGGCGCCGGGCGGCGTACTGATTGCCGATCCCAAGGCGAGGAATCGTGCAATTAATGCCGCTTACGCGCAGTTGTGGCTGGAAGATCAGCGTTTCCAATGGGCGGGACTTGCGGCGTTCGCTTCCAAGCAGGTTGGGTGTGGCCTGCTGCATGCGGCGAGTTCGATCGAAAAGATGCAGGCGGAATATAAAGCGGCACAACGTTTGAAGAACAGCGCCAGGAAAGGCTTCTTTGGACTACTCGGCCCCAGTGAGCGTGAACGGCAGGCGAAACTGCGGGAGTTCGAGCAGGCGCAGCGCGACTACGAGCAAGCCGACCGCAATAATCCGGTGCCGGGTAGTCGTTTCGGGGGCGGCGACGACGCATTGCCGTACGCACAGCGGGTGTACAACTTCGTGTACGAGATGCTGGCCATGGGCAATACCACGTTGTTTCTGGATGTGTTTCCGCTGCATGCTTTCTACAAGGAGCGGGGGTTGAAGGCGCTTGACACCTGCCTGCCATCTCGGAGCGATATTTATGGACATAAGCAGTACCCGGTGCTGTGGCCGGTCGCACAGGAGACACTAAAATTCGGTACTGACTACAAGCAAATCCTGCAAGCTTTCAAAGCCATTGAGGCGGGCAATATCGCCGAAAGCGTTGTGCTGCTTGCCGAGCACGAACAGATCAACATACTGCAACCAGTGATGTACAGCGACCAAGGACTGGTATGGTTGCTGCGCGGCAACCATGTTTCCTACATCACCGGCGTCCCGTCCGGCGCCGCTGAGGCTATCGAACTAACCCTGGCCAGCCAGTGCCGCCCAGTCGATGATAAACGCACCATTGGCTTCAGCAATGATCGCCTTGCGAATTTGGCCGATGTCCGGCAACGCATGCCTTTCGTGCTTAAGGCTGCGGCGCAGTTCGATGAGCTGCTGCGGCATTCTGATCGTCGTCTGATCGAACAGGCCATTCAAGACATTGCCGCAGGCCGGGACGTGCGATGAGTCTGAGGCAGCGCGTGAGTTGGCGTCGGGGCCTGTTAGCGCTGACAGTCGCTGTCATTATTACGCTGGCGGCGATACAAGCGCTTTCCGATAATCTGGAAATTGCGCTGATGATTGGCGAACCTTACGAAGCCATGCGCCAGCGCTCCAGTGCAACCATTGATCCCGCCATTGCAGGGCACTCATGGTTCAACATACCGAAGTCCGATGCTCGCCTTCGTTTCATAGATCCCCAATACGGGTTTGTGACCCCGCCGGCCCGCTTCTTCACAGTTAGTTTTAATAGTGACGAGTTGGTTAGAAGTGTCCGCATGTCCCCGCAGGTAGAACCGCTGCTGCTCGACGACACACTCGAAGTCGTGCTGGGTTTGCAGGAGCAATGGCGCCAAGGGGGCTGGACGCCAATCCGGCTCCAGGACTTTCCATCGTTCGCCGACACGCCGCAATGGCGTGCCCGCTTACGGGACGTGAACAAAGGTGGCAAGGCTTATTGGCGAGCGAGCGACAGGTATCAAGTAATGTTGGTGGTCAATCGTTTCAAGGACATTAAACGCCCAACAGAGGAGCGCTACCTCATCACATTGCAGCTTGCCACACCCTGAGTGAAGCCATGACTCCAATCATTGATTACGAATGTCCCATTGGGTTCGCCAGTAGCTCCACTGCGCACTTCATCGATATCCATCAGCGCATGGCTTTCGGATTCCAGGCTCCGGCGCAGTTTGACGAGCAGCCACAGCGCTCCGATCGCCAGCTGATCGAAAAGTCGATTAAGGACATTGCCTCAGGCCGGGGCGTGCGATGAGCTTGCTGCGAGGCGTAGGTTGGCGACGTGGGGTTTTGGCAATGGCCGTCGCGGCTTTGCTCATCGTGGCAGCGATCCACGCGTTTTCGGATGACCCGGAAATTGCACTGATGATTGGCGAGCCTTGGGAAGACATGCGCCAGCGCTCCAGCGCGGCCATTGGTCCAGCCATTCCCGGGCACTACTGGGGACGCTTGCCTAAATCGGACGCCCGTCTCCGCTTCATAGATCCTCAGTACGGTTTCGTGACCCCTCTGGCCCGTTTTTTCACGGTCAGCTTCAACAAAGATGAGTCAGTCAGCAGTGTGTGGATGTCTCCGCAACTTGAGCCATTATTGCTCGACGATACACTCAAGATCGTGCTGGATTTGCAAGAGCAATGGCGTCAAACAGGCTGGGAACCGATCCGAGTCAACTACGATCCTCCCTTCGCCGATACCGCCCAATGGCGAGCCCGATTGCGGGATGTGAACAAAGGTGGCACCTCTTACTGGCAAGCGGGCAACCAGTATCAAGTGATGTTGGTAGTCAATCGTTTCAGAGACGATAAGCGCCCCAGAGAGGAGCGCTATCTTATAAAGCTGCAGCTTGCCACACCCTGGGTGAAGCCTTGACCCTCACCTTGATGACGGACCCACCGCTTGCATCTCCTCAGTCAACCGAACGAGCTCCCCCCAAGAACCCATCTACACTGAAAAATCGCCTCGCCCGAAACTCCCCCCCCCCACACTGTTTTCCCCTGAGATCCTAACGACGTGCCCAGCATCTACCAGATCAAACCGGCGTTTCAAAACCTCCTGCGACCATGGGTGCAACGACTGTTCAACCAGGGCACCACCGCCAACCAGATCACCCTGATTGCAGGCATCGGCTCGGTGCTGGTGGGGGCGGTGATCGCCGGTTTCGTCCAGCACCCTTGGGTATTTTGGCTGGTGCCGGCCTGGATGATCCTGCGCATGGCGCTCAATGCCATCGATGGCATGCTCGCCCGGGAATTCAACCAGCAGTCGCACCTGGGGGCCTATCTCAATGAGCTGTGCGATATCGTCGCCGACTGTGCCCTGATATTGCCGTTCGCCCTGCTCCCGGGCGTCAGCCTGTGGCTGGTGCTGCTGGTCGCCCTGCTCGCCCTGTTCAGCGAGTACAGTGGCGTGCTGGGGCCGATGGTCGGTGCTTCGCGGCGCTATGACGGGCCCATGGGCAAAAGTGATCGGGCTTTTGTGCTGGGGGTCGTGGCGATCGCTATCGCCCTGGGCTGGATCAGCGCGCTTTGGATCAACGCCGTATTCGCGATCATCGCCGTGTTGTTGGTCTACACGCTGATCAATCGGGTCCGCCAAGGCCTCAAGGAAGTACACGAAGACACCCCTTCAGCATAAGGACAGTGCAATGCGCGAAGCCCAACATCAGTCATTCACCACCCATGACGGCGTGGAATTGTTTTACCGCTACTGGCCAGGTACCACGGCCCCGGGCGAACCACGCCAGGCCGTGCTGCTATTTCACCGCGGCCATGAACACTCCGGGCGCATTGCCCATCTGGTGGATGAACTGAATCTGCCCGACCATGATTTCTTTGCCTGGGACGCCCGCGGTCATGGCCTCTCGCCCGGTGCCCGGGGCGACAGCCCGGGTTTTGCCACCAGCGTGCGTGACGTGCAGACCTTCTGCGATCACCTGGGCGCGGCTTACGGTATCGATGAAGACAATATCGCGGTGATTGCCCAGAGCGTCGGTGCGGTGATCGTGGCCACCTGGGTCCACGACTACGCGCCACGCATACGCGCCCTGGTGCTGGCGTCACCGGCGTTCAAGGTCAAGCTCTACGTGCCCTTCGCGCGTCAGGGGCTGGCGCTGATGCGCCGGTGGCGAGGCAACTTTTTCGTCAACAGCTACGTCAAAGCGCGTTTCCTCAGCCATGACCCGCTACGGGTCGCCAGCTACGACAACGACCCGCTGATCACCAAGGCGATTTCGGTCAATGTCCTGCTCGGCCTCTACGACGCTGCCGAGCGGGTGGTGGCCGATGCCCAGGCCATCCAGGTGCCGACTCAGCTGTTGATTTCCGGCGCCGATTTCGTGGTGCATCGCCGACCTCAGGAACAGTTTTTCGAGCGTCTCGGCAGCCTGCACAAGGAAAAACATGTGCTGCCGGGATTCTTCCACGACACCTTGGGTGAGCAACGCCGCGAGACTGCCGTCGCCAGCGTCCGTCGTTTTATCCTGTACAACTTCGAACAACCGGCTGCCCGCCCTTCCCTGCTGGCCGCCGACCGCCTGGGCCTGACCTGCGCCGAATCAGAGTCATTGGCCGCGCCATTGCCCCGCAATTCCCTGCGTGACCTGTACTGGCGCATGACCCGCGCCGGCATGGGCCTCGGCAGCCGGCTGTCGTCCGGGCTCAAGCTGGGTTTCGACACCGGTTTCGACTCCGGCAGTACCCTGGACTACGTCTACCGCAACACGCCCACCGGCACGTCCGCCGTTGGCCGGCTGATCGATCGTAACTACCTGGACTCCATCGGTTGGCGCGGCATTCGCCAACGCAAGCTGCATGTCGAAGAACTGCTGCGCCTGGCCATGGCGCACTTGCGTGATCAGGGTCGCGAAGTGCGCATCGTCGACATTGCCGCCGGGCACGGGCGCTATATTCTGGAAGCCTTGCAGGGTGTCGACCCGCTGCCCGAGTCGATCCTGTTGCGCGACTACAGCGACATCAACGTGCGCGACGGCGGTGCGCTGATCCGCGACAAAGGCCTGGACGCCATCGCCCGATTCGTCAAGGGCGATGCCTTCGACCGCGCCGACCTCGCCGCACTCGATCCCAAGCCGACCCTGGCGGTGGTGTCCGGCCTGTACGAGCTGTTCGCCGACAACCAGAGGGTCAGCGGCTCTCTCGCCGGACTGGCCGACGCCGTGGAACCCGGTGGTTATCTGGTCTACACCGGCCAACCCTGGCACCCGCAGCTGGAACTGATCGCCCGCGCCTTGACCAGTCACCGTGAAGGCCAGGCCTGGGTCATGCGCCGGCGTACCCAGGCGGAAATGGACCAACTGGTAGCCGCCGCCGGCTTTCGCAAGATTGGCATGCGGGTCGATGAATGGGGCATTTTCAGCGTATCCCTGGCGCAACGGGTGCAATGATGCCCCTGAATGCCCCATTCGGACGCGAACCCGGCCTGTTGAAACCGGCACTGCTCTGGCTGTTGCTGTTGGCCCCGCTGTTCTTCGCCACCTACGGCTTCGCCACCTGGGTCACCACTCAACGGGACGAGGTCGCCAGCCTGGTGTTCGACTGGGAAACCCGGATGCCGTTCTGGGCCTGGAGCATCGTCCCGTACTGGTCCATTGACCTGCTCTACGGCCTGTCGCTGTTGCTGCCCGCCAGTCGCCTGGAACTCAGGCGCCATGCCCTGCGCCTGATCACCGCCCAGTTGATCGCGGTCAGTTGTTTTCTGATCTGGCCGTTGCGCTTCACCTTTGCCCGGCCCGAACTGGACGGCGTGTTCGGCTGGCTGTTCGATGTCCTGGCAGGTTTCGACAAGCCGTTCAATCAGGCGCCCTCCCTGCACATCGCGCTGCTGGTGGTGTTATGGAGTTGCTATCAGCGGCACTTGCAGGGGCTGTGGCGCGGGCTGATGCATGGCTGGTTCATCCTGATCGGGGTGTCGGTGCTGACCACTTACCAGCACCATTTCGTCGACCTGCCCACCGGTGCGCTGCTCGGCTGGCTGTGCGTCTGGCTGTGGCCACTGGAGGGTCCCGGCCCTCTGCACGGTGCTCGCCTGGCTGTGGATAAAAAACGCTGGCAACTGGCGCTGTATTACAGCTTGGGTGCCGCAGCCTTCATGATCCCGGCCTTTTCCTTGAGGGGCGCGTGGCTGTGGTTGATCTGGCCCGCGGTGGCCTTGTTGCTGGTAGCGCTCAATTACGCCGTGCTGGATGCCCGCGGTTTCCAGAAACGTGCCGACGGACGTCTGTCCCCCGCGGCACGCTGGCTGCTGGCCCCCTACCTCGCGGCGGCGTGGCTCAACTCGCGCCTGTGGACCCGCCGCCACCCGCAGCCCGACCGGGTGATCGATGACGTCTGGCTCGGACGCCTGCCAGGTCGACAGGAACTGCAGCACTCGCCCTTTCGGGCGGTGCTCGATCTGTGTGCAGAGCTATCGCTGAACGCGGATTCGGTCACTTACCGCTCGCTGCCGGTACTGGACCTGACGGTACCCACCGCCGCGCAATGCCAGGCAGCGGCCGAGGCGATCGAAAGCCTGCGCCAGCAAGGTCGGCTGCTGGTCTGCTGCGCCCTGGGCTATTCACGCAGTGCCATGGCTGTCGCCGCGTGCTACTGCGCAGCGGCAGGGCCGCCAGTGTCGATGACGCCATCCTGCTGATTCAGCGTGCACGTCCGGGGATCGTGCTGAGCAGTGCGCACCGGCAGGTGCTGCAGCAGTTACCCATGATCACGGAGCACGCCTGTGTCCACTGAAATGCAGCTGCAAGCGACCGCCAGCCTGTTGCGCCGTGGTGGTTCGCTGGACCGGCTGTCTACCGGGCTGACGCTGCTGGGGGCCCTGCTCGGCCTGGGCCAATATGTCGTGGCCAGCCCGGGAACCTGGGGGTTGACCTGCAGCGGCGCGCTGCTGGTGCTGGGCCTGTGGCAAAAATACTGGGCACTGCGGGTCGCGTTCGATGCCGATCTGTTCCAGCACCTGGCCGCCTGTGCACAAGACCTTCCCGAACGCACCCAGGCCCTGGACCATGCGCTGACGGCACTGGGCCTGCAGCCCGCCGACCGTGGCGGTCGTCCCTGGCACGAACGGATCTCTGGCGCTCTGACGTTGTTACGCCGCCAGGCATTGCTGGTGGCGGCACAAGTGCTGCTGA
>NZ_MULM01000083.1:0-20453 GCF_002029345.1 Pseudomonas sp. VI4.1 | reverse complement strand
CTCCTACAGGGTTTGTGTCGTGCCAAATCGTGCGATCGACGCAAAACCTGTAGGAGCTGGCTTGCCAGCGAAGAGGCCATCAACCCCACTGAAGATTCAGAGCTGGCAGTTAAAGCAGCGGCGCCACCACCGGCTCCTTGCGCGGCCACGCATCCAGCACAGCCTTGAACAGCGTCGCCAGGGGAATCGCAAAGAACACCCCCCAAAATCCCCACAACCCGCCAAACAACAGCACCGCGCAGATGATTGCCACCGGATGCAGGTTGACCGCTTCCGAGAACAACAGCGGCACCAGCACGTTGCCGTCCAGGACCTGGATAATGCCGTAGACCGCCATCAAATAGATGAACTGATCGCTCCAGCCCCACTGGAACAGGGCGATCAACAGCACTGGCACGGTCACTACCACGGCGCCGACATAGGGCACCACCACCGACACGCCCACCAGCAACGCCAGCAGCGCCGCATAGTTGAGCCCCAGCACCACGAAACCGATGTAAGTCGCGCCGCCGCAAATGACGATCTCGATGCCTTTGCCGCGAATGTAGTTGGCGATCTGCCGGTTCATCTCCCGGGCAACGCGGGTGAGCAATGCCCGCTCGCGAGGCAGGTAACCGCGCACCCACTGGCCGATCATTTCCCGGTCCTTGAGAAAGAAAAACACCAGGATCGGTACCAGTACCAGGTAGATCATGATGTTGACCAGCAGCGGCAGGCTCGACAGCGAGTACGTCAGCGCCCACTGGCCGAAATTGCCGATCTCGCCCCGCGCCACTTCGATGGCCCGCAGCACCTGCTCATCGGACACCAGATGCGGGTAACGCTCGGGCAGCAGCAATAACAGTGACTGCCATTTGGCGAGCATGCCGGGCAATTCGTTGAACAAGGTGATCAGTTGATGCCAGAGCAATGGCACCACGACCACGATGAACACCAGCAGCAGCCCCATGAATAACGCAAAGACCAGCCCGACCGCCGCGCCGCCCGGCACACGCATGCGCTCCAGCGTCACCACCAGGCCCTGCATCAGATACGCCAGCACCATCCCGGCGAGCACCGGGGCGAGCATGCCACCGAGCGTCAGGACGGCGGTAAACGCCAGAAACAGCAGCACGGCAAGCACCACGGCTTCTTCGTCGGAAAAATAGCGCTGAATCCAGTCGCGTAACACCTTGAACATCAATAATCCCTTAGCAACGGTCGCAGCAGGTTCAGGCTTTTTTCAGCCAATAGCGGTAAACGCCCGCCTCATCTTCTTCACGCAGCAGCGTATGACCGGCCAATCGGGCAAAGGTGCGAAAGTCGCGCTGCGAGCCCGCATCGGTGGCGATTACCTTGAGCACTGCGCCGCTGGTCATGCGATTGAGTTCCAGTTTGGCCTTGAGTAACGGCAGCGGACAATTGAGGCCGCTGGCGTCGAGTTCGGCGTCATGGGCTACGGCATCGGTCATTGCATCACTCCGGTCAGGTGGTCGAGAGGCTTAGAATATCTGGTCCGAAGCGTACTGTCCGGCTACAGTAAGGTCTTTGTCGACTAAGGCTTTGTGCATGACATTTCTGCGCCCTACCCTGCTGACGCTCGCTTGCCTGCTCGCCTCACCGGGCTTCGCCGACGACCTGCCGTCACTCGGCGACGCCAGTTCTGCCATCGTCTCGCCGCAACAGGAACACCAGTTGGGCCGGGCCTGGCTGGCGCTGTTGCGTAGCCAGGTGTCCCAACTGAACGACCCACAGCTCAAGGACTACGTCGAATCCAGCGTCTACCGCCTGGTGGAGACCAGCCAGGTCAATGACCGGCGCCTGGAGTTCATCCTGATCAACAGCCCGCAGCTCAACGCCTTCGCGGCACCGGGCGGGATTGTCGGGGTCAACGGCGGTCTGTTCCTCAATGCCCAGACCGAAGGCGAATACGCCTCGGTACTGGCTCACGAACTGGCTCACTTGTCGCAGCGTCACTTTGCCCGTGGCGTCGAAGCCCAACAGCGGATGCAGGTACCGATGATGGCCGCCCTGCTGGCCGGGATCGTGATTGCCGCGGCCGGTGCCGGCGACGCCGGGATCGCGGCCATTGCCGGCACGCAGGCAGCGGCGATTCAGGAACAGCGGCGCTTTTCGCGGCAGAACGAACAGGAAGCCGACCGTATCGGCATTCTCAATCTGGAAAAGGCCGGTTACGACCCGCGCTCGATGCCGACCATGTTCGAGCGTTTGTCGCGCCAATACCGCTTTGACGCCAAGCCACCGGAATTCCTGCTGACTCACCCGGTCACCGAATCGCGGATCGCCGACACCCGCAACCGTGCCGAGCAGGCCAAGCCGGGCGGCATTGAAGACACCATGCGTTATCAGCTGATCCGGGCACGGGTCCAGCTGATCTATGAAGAAACCCCGGGCCTGGGCGCCAAGCGCTTCCGCGCCCAGCTGGATGAAAACCCGAAAAACGATGTCGCGCGCTATGGCCTGGCGATCGCCCAGATCAAGGGCGGCCAGTTGAACGAAGCTCGGGAAAACCTGGCGACGCTGCTGGCCAAATCGCCGAACGAGATCATCTATAACCTGGCTCAGGTCGATCTGGATATCACCAACAATCGGCTGCCCGATGCTCAATCCCGGGTGGACCGGATGTTGACTCAATATCCCGGCAACTATCCGCTGAATTCAGTGCGGGTCGACCTGCTGCTCAAGCAAAACCGTGCGCCCGAAGCGGAAAAGGCTCTGGAGAATCTGCTCAAGAGTCGGCCGGACGATCCGGACGTCTGGTACATGGTGGCCGAGACTCGTGGCTTGTCGGGCAACATTATCGGTTTGCACCAGGCCCGCGCCGAGTACTTTGCCCTGGTCGGCGACTACCGCCAGGCCATTCAGCAACTGGACTTCGCCAAGCGCAAGGCCGGCACCAACTTCCCGCTGTCGTCGCGGATCGACGCCCGGCAACGGGAGTTGATGGAGCAGGAGCGCATGATCAAGGACATGATGGGCTGACACTTTTGCGAACGCGTAAAAAAACCGCCCTTTCGAGGCGGTTTTTTTATTCAACCAACAACTGACGATGCCTTTGCCTTTGTAGGAGCAAGCTTGCTCGCGATGGACGTCAACGATGACGCGTTCTTTCTGGATGAACGCGTCGCCCTTGAGACCTTCGCGAGCAAGCTCGCTCCTACAGTAACAACCGGACTATTCAGCCAGCTTGAAGGTGATGAAGCTGGCGCGACCTTGACGCAGAACCCGCATCGACACCGAGCGGTTCTTTGGCAGCGCCTTGGCGATGTCGGTGAACTCCTTGGTGGAACCGATCGCCTGATTGTTCAGGTGGGTGATCACATCGCCAGGCTGCAAGCCGATCAGGGCGGCAGGACCGTCCTGGACTTCCTTGATGACTACGCCGCCCTTGAGGTCGAAGGTTTTCTTCTGCTCATCGGTCAGCTCGGCCACGGAAACACCCAGGCGATTGCTGCTGGTCTCGACACCGGATTTTGGCTCGGCGTCCAGCTCTTTGCCTTCTTCAGGAATAGCGCCAACCGTCAGTGCGACGTTCTTGCGCTTGCCTTCGCGGATCACTTCCAGATCGGCTTTCGAGCCGGCCTTCAGCGCGCCGACCAGGTGCGGCAGGTCGGCGGACATGACGATCGGTTGACCGTTCATGCTCAGGATCACATCGCCGACTTGCAGACCGCCCTTGGCAGCCGGGCCGTCATCCTGGATCTGGGCCACCAGCGCACCGGCAGGCTTTTCAAGACCGAACGATTCGGCCAGGTCCTTGTTCACTTCCTGAATGACCACGCCCAACCAGCCACGGCTGACCTTGCCGCCGCTTTTCAGCTGGTTGGATACGTCCATGGCGACGTCGATCGGAATCGCGAACGATACGCCCATGAAGCCGCCGGAACGGGTGTAGATCTGCGAGTTGATCCCCACCACCTCGCCCGCCAGGTTGAACAGCGGACCACCGGAGTTACCCGGGTTGATCGGCACGTCGGTCTGGATGAACGGCACATAGTTTTCGTTCGGCAGGCTGCGACCGATGGCGCTGACGATGCCCTGGGTCACGGTGTGGTCGAAACCGAACGGCGAGCCGATCGCCACCACCCATTGGCCGGCCTTCAGGTCCTGGGATTTGCCGAGTTTCAGCACCGGCAGGCCTTTGCCTTCGATTTTCAGCAGGGCCACGTCGGAACGCGGATCGGTGCCGACCAGCTTGGCTTTCAATTCGCTGCGGTCAGCCAGGCGGACGAGGATTTCGTCGGCATCGGCAATCACATGGTTGTTGGTCAGGATGTAGCCGTCGGGCGAGATGATGAAACCCGACCCCAGGGACTGGGCTTCACGCTGACGGTCACCCCGTGGCGTACGCGGTTGTGGCGGCATGCCGCGCTCGAAGAACTCGCGCAGCATCGGCGGCAAGCCCTCAAGGTCGGGCATCTGCTGGTTCACTTTACGGTCCGGCAGTTTCTGCGTGGTACTGATGTTCACGACCGCCGGCGAGGCCTGCTCGACCAACTGCGTAAAATCAGGCAATTCGACCGCTAGCGCAGGAACCGCCTGACCCAGCACCAGTACGGTGGCAACAACCGAGAGATAAGACTTCAAACTGAGTATCGACATACAGCTCCCATTACGACGAGCAGGGTTAAGCGATATGGAGCAAGGAACACCGGTCACGACAGGCCGGCATTTTTGTTCCGGGAACAACAAACAAGGCCAGAGCCAAGGTGCTCTGACCTATAAAAAATTTTCGGGATATTTGCAAATGAAAATGCTCAGCAAACATTTCGACGTCTCGCCAACGAGGTGAAAAGGGCCGAAAATCAGCTCACTGCTTGCTGGTGGCAGCGTTACCACTGCGCATCGACAGCGCAATGCGTTCAGCGGTGCCAGCAGGAATTTCTCCGACCACCGTAACCATCATTTCGCCCTCAGAGGTACTCAAGCGCCGGGATACGGCCACGGTCGGGCCCATCTGAACGCGAGTATCGGTGACGGCTGCGCCATCCAGTGGCTCGAGGAATACCGAGAAACGGGCCAGACCATCGTCATACATCAGACTGTTGACCTGGATCTTGGTCTGCGGGTCCTTGCGTGCGGTACTGCTGGTCAGCTCGAAACCGGGTGGCAACCAATCCGAATGCCAGGCCTGGGCAACCTTGGCTGCAGAAGCCTTGTCGCTTTCGAGGGCGAGCGCCTTGCAGTCGTCGCCCGGCTGCAAGTCTCTGTCCGCGGGCACGTCAGTGGTATTGAGCTGCGTGAACTGGAATCGCTCCAGCAACTGCCCTTTGTCATTGATCAGCAATGACTTGAGAGGCAGGCCGGTTTCTTTATCCAGATGCAGTTCAAACCCATAGCGATGCTGATCGCGAGGCGTCAGGGAAATGATCACTGCCGAACGCCCGGCCACACGCGACTTGCCAATGACGGCAAGGTCATACCAATTCTTGAGCTTTTGAGGATCGAGTGCACGAGCGGCGGAATTCGGGGTATCCCCGAGGCCTGCAATCAGGGTGCCGCTGACGCATTGAGTATGCCCATCAATGCGCACGACTTCCTGGGCCGAACCGTCGAGCTGGAGTAAACGCTCGCGGACCTTGCCATCCTGGACGCGGTGCCAGATGTTGTGGGTAGAAAAACTGCCGTTACGCTCGTAGACGAAAGTACCGTGAAAGCTTTGCTGCTGCTCGGCCTGACCCAGACGGGTCAACCAGTCCTGGGCTTCATCGGCGTGGGCTGGAACAATGAACCAGCCACCGAGCACAAGCGTAAGTAAAGGTATGGAGCGCATGGTCCTCCTTAACGGTTTTCCAGACTTGCTGCACGAGCGTACGGCAATGCACTTTCAGTACCTTTCAGTGCGGCCTGCTGAGCATGTTGGCGCAAGTAGCCTGGCAACCGCTGATCGTGCCAGCCTGGCTGACCTTGCAATACGCCATTGGCCATGGGGCCGGTGGCATCCGAACTCTCACTATAGCCTGCCAATACAGCTGGACCCTTGGCCTGAGGTGCAACCAGACCCTGTTGGGTGGATTGCTGGGCCAGTTCGACACCTGCGATATCGTCCTGATTGTACAGACGGACACCTGCCAATACTGCAACGGTGACCGAAGCAGCGACTGCCAGGCGACCCAGGCTGCGCCATGGACCACGAGTAGCTTTTGCCGGTACGGCTTCGTCAGCCAATGCAGCGGAAACTGCCGCGGCAATGTCCAGGCGTGGAAGCAGCAGATCCTTGTGCATCACTGCCCGAGCGATTTGATAACGAGCCCAGGTTTCACGAGTTTCAACATCGTCGAAGGCATTCAACACCCGACGCAATTCCAATTCGTCCGCTTCGTTATCCATCACTGCGGACAGCGATTCCTGCAGGGCTTCACGACTCATGGCGTTCCTCTCTTGGCTGTCGCCGCTGTCTCAGTTTTCCTGCAACAACGGCTGCAGGGCTTTATCGATGGCTTCCCGAGCGCGGAAAATCCGGGAGCGCACGGTACCCACCGGACATTGCATGACGGCCGCAATGTCCTCGTAACTCAGACCATCGAATTCACGTAAAGTTAAGGCGGTACGCAAATCTTCTGGAAGTTGCTGGATGGTTCGATGGACAGTGCCTTCGATCTCATCGCGCAGCAGTGCACGTTCAGGCGACTCGAGGTCCTTGAGGCCATGATCGCCATCGTAGAACTCTGCATCTTCGGAACTGACATCGCTATCAGGCGGCCGGCGGCCGCGTGAAACCAAATAGTTTTTCGCCGTGTTAATGGCGATACGGTAAAGCCACGTATAAAACGCACTGTCCCCGCGAAAATTTCCAAGCGCACGGTACGCCTTGATAAAGGCTTCCTGTGCCACATCCTGGGCTTCATGGGTGTCGTGCACGAATCGCACGATCAACCCGAGAATTTTGTGCTGGTATTTCAGCACTAGCAGATCGAAAGCTCGCTTGTCGCCGCGCTGTACGCGTTCGACCAGCTGCTGATCCTCTTCCTGGGTTAGCATGAACACTCCTCGATAAGCTCGAAGGAGGCTTGCATGACTAAACGACCAGGCTTGCAAACATAGACTCGGGCTTTTCGCAAAAGTTCTCCCCCTCCAAGCAAGTTTCCTGCGGGCTCTGATTTGGCACGCACGAAAAGCGCAGCGCGAGTTAACCCGGCTGCGCGAATAATCTTGTCATCGGTTTCGCCGGTGAGGATCCAACCACGATCCTGCAACTGAAGCCGACACTGTCCCTTGATTCAGGCAACCTTCTATTGATCTTGGGCCTTTGGCAAAAGTTCCAAATATTTATAGCCGGAGCCAGCCGACATTGTGCAACCGTGGACAGAAAAGAGTGTTAAATCCACGATACAGTGAAGGTGTCGCCGAACCGGAGGAGAAACCATCCGACGAAGCGTCCCCTTTTTTCCGTCACAGTAGTTTCACAATGCCATACAGGCTCGGCTATTGTGCCGCTCCCCCCCTCTATATACTAGTGGGCTGTGTGGCTGTCTTGACTCGCCGATCCAGGTGTCATGCGCCAACCCCGACCCGGGTCGCTTAGAGCGGAATCCTGAAATGAGCCAACAGTTTCAACATGATGTTCTGGTAATTGGCAGCGGCGCTGCCGGCTTGAGCCTTGCGCTGACCTTGCCCGATCATTTGCGCATTGCCGTACTGAGCAAAGGCAACCTCGCCAATGGCTCGACTTTCTGGGCCCAGGGCGGTGTCGCAGCCGTCCTGGATGACACCGACACCGTTGAGTCCCACGTCGATGACACGCTCAATGCCGGCGGCGGCCTGTGTCACGAAGACGCCGTGCGCTTTACCGTCGAGCACAGCAAAGAAGCCATTCAATGGTTGATCGACCAGGGCGTGCCGTTTACCCGCGATGAACAGTCAGGCACCGAGGACGGTGGATTCGAGTTCCACCTGACCCGTGAAGGAGGCCACAGTCATCGGCGCATCATCCATGCCGCCGATGCCACGGGCGCCGCGATTTTCAAGACCTTGCTCGACAAAGCCCGGCAACGGCCGAACATCGAACTGCTGGAACAGCGGGTTGCGATCGACCTGATCACCGAAAAACGCCTGGGCCTGGAAGGCGACCGCTGTCTCGGCGCCTACGTGCTCAATCGGGGCACAGGAGAAGTCGACACCTACGGCGCGCGCTTTGTGATCCTCGCGTCCGGCGGCGCCGCCAAGGTCTACCTCTATACCAGCAACCCTGACGGTGCCTGTGGTGACGGCATCGCCATGGCCTGGCGCTCCGGCTGCCGGGTAGCCAATCTGGAATTCAACCAGTTCCACCCCACCTGCCTCTATCACCCGCAAGCCAAGAGCTTCCTGGTCACCGAAGCCCTGCGCGGCGAGGGTGCGCACCTGAAGCTGCCCAACGGCGAACGCTTCATGCAGCGCTTCGACCCACGCGCCGAACTGGCCCCCCGGGACATCGTCGCCCGGGCCATCGACCACGAGATGAAGCGCCTGGGTATCGATTGCGTTTACCTGGACATCAGCCATAAGCCCGAAGCCTTCATCAAGGCTCATTTCCCGACGGTGTACGAGCGCTGCCTCGAGTTTTCCATCGACATCACCAAGCAACCGATCCCGGTGGTGCCGGCGGCGCACTACACCTGCGGCGGCGTGATGGTCGATCAGCAGGGCCGCACCGACGTGCCGGGCCTCTACGCCATTGGCGAAACCAGTTTCACCGGCCTGCACGGAGCCAACCGCATGGCCAGCAACTCCTTGCTGGAGTGCTTCGTTTACGCGCGCTCGGCGGCGGCAGACATTCTTGAGCAGTTGCCCCAGGTGTCGATTCCTGCCGCCCTGCCCGTCTGGGATGCGAGCCAGGTCACCGATTCCGACGAAGACGTGATCATTGCGCACAACTGGGATGAGCTGCGGCGATTCATGTGGGACTACGTGGGAATCGTGCGCACCAACAAGCGCCTGCAGCGGGCCCAGCACCGCGTGCGCCTGTTGCTGGACGAGATCGACGAGTTCTACAGCAATTACAAGGTCAGTCGCGACCTGATCGAGTTGCGTAACCTGGCCCAGGTGGCCGAGCTGATGATTCAGTCAGCCATGGAGCGCAAGGAAAGCCGCGGCCTGCATTACACCCTCGACTACCCGAACATGCTGCCGGACGCCCTCGACACTATTCTGGTGCCGCCCACCTACGCCGACTGAATGTGAGCCGGACCCGCAGGCGTCGGTGCAGATCCGTCGCCTGCGAATCCCGGGGCACACAGATCGACCGGTCATGCCACTCGCCCCGCAGACGAAAACGCAGCACCACGATCAAGGGGAGCGCCAGGCTGTCCGGCCGCAGTTGCACCGGTTGCCAGCCCGCTGCCTGGTTCCACAACTGCCAGCCATCCCCATCGCGACGCAAGCCGCGAAACGCCCGGGGGTGCGTCAGCAGAATCTGCCGCGGCAACACCCGCACGCCGTGCGCCACGCACAACGAAACGCCGAGCAGACTGGCCCAGACCGGTATCGACAGCAGACACAACGCACCCAGCGCGAACAGCTGGGCCAACAGGTACACCGCCAGCAGCAGCCGTGAGGCGTGCCAGCGGCATTCGAACGAATTACTTGGGCTGGACACGATCCAGGATCATGCGCACCATGCGCTGCAGCTCCGGATCTTCCGATTCGGCGCGTTCCATGAACCAGCCGAACATGTCCTGATCTTCGCATTCGAGCAACCTGACGTAGCAGGCGCGGTCGACTTCGTTGAGGTGCGGATAAACCTCTTTCACGAACGGCACCAGCAACACGTCAAGTTCAAGCATGCCGCGACGGCTGTGCCAGTAGAGGCGATTCAGTTCAACATCTTCGACCATGGAGCGCTCCTCAAATAGGCGGCAAGTATACAGCCCCATGCTCCGTCGAACACTCGGCTTTGGTCAGGCAACAGGGTCTTTTGTGAACTACCCATTTCATGGGCGCCCCCTTATGATGTCCCCCAGACTTTTTATCCTGCGATGACCCATGGCCGACTCAGCTTTTTTCTGCACCCTGTCTCACGAAGGCGTTCTCGCGGTCCGCGGCGCGGATGCCGGTAAATTCCTGCAAGGCCAACTGACCTGCAACCTCGATTACCTGAGCGATACCCGGGCCAGCCTTGGCGCGCGCTGCACGCAAAAAGGCCGGATGCAGTCGAGTTTCCGCATCCTGCTCGAAGGTGACGGCGTCGTGCTGGCCATGGCCAGCGAGTTGCTGGAGCCACAACTGGCGGACCTGAAAAAGTACGCGGTGTTCTCCAAATCCAAACTGACCGATGAAAGCGCCGCCTGGGTGCGCTTCGGCATCGAGCATGGCGATGCCGCACTGCTCGGCCTGGGTCTTGGGCTGCCGACAGAAACCGACAGTGTCGTGCGCAAGGATGGCCTGATTGCCATCCGCGTCTCGCCTGATCGCGCCGAACTCTGGGCCGGCGCCGATCAAGCGGACGTCCTCAAGGGCAAGCTGTCGGCGCTGCTGACCGAAGGCGATCTGAATCAATGGTTGTTGGGCCAGGTCCGCGCCGGGATCGGTCAGGTCATGCCGGGCACGCGTGAACTGTTCATCCCGCAGATGCTCAACCTGCAAGCCGTCGGTGGCGTGAGTTTCAAGAAAGGGTGCTACACCGGCCAGGAAATCGTCGCGCGGATGCAGTACCTGGGCAAACTCAAGCGCCGCCTGTATCGCCTGCACCTGGATGCCGACCAATTGCCGGAACCCGGTACACCGCTGTTTTCGCCGACCCATGGCAGCGCTATCGGCGAAGTGGTGCTTGCCGCCCGCGCCGGGCAAAACATTGAACTCCTGGCCGTGCTGCAAGCCGAAGCAGCAGAAGGTGGCGATATTCACCTGGGCGCGCTCGAAGGGCCAGCCTTGCACCTGCTCGACCTGCCTTATCAACTGGATCGCGATCGCGAAATCCAGCGCTGAATGCAGCACCTGTCGCAATACCCAGAGAGTCGAAATGAGCAAGCTGGCGGATAAGGTCCAACAGGATTTGGTTGCGGCCATCGATAACGATGACCTGGTTCTGCCAACATTACCGGAAGTGGCCTTGCAGATTCGCAAGCGCCGAAGACCCGGAAATCAGCGTCAGTACGCTCAGCAAAGTGATCGCTCGCGATACCGCGTTGTCGGCGCGCCTGATCAAGGTGGTCAACAGCCCGCTGCTGCGCGCGATCCGGGAAGTCACTGACCTGCACACGGCGATCACTCGCCTGGGCGTCAATTACAGCAGCAACCTGGCGATCGGCCTGGTGATGGAACAGATTTTCCATGCCCGCTCCGAGGTGGTGGAACAGAAAATGCGCGACGTCTGGCGCAAAAGCCTGGAAATCGCCGGGGTCAGCTATGCGCTGTGCCGGCGTTACACCCGACTCAAACCCGATCAGGCCGCCCTCGGCGGGCTGGTGCATCAGATCGGTGTGCTGCCGATCCTGACCTACGCCGAAGACCACAATGAGCTGCTGTCCGATTCGATCAGCCTGAATCATGTGATCGACCAGATCCATCCATTGATCGGCGACAAACTGCTCAGGGTCTGGGAGTTTCCGGAGATGCTGGTGCAGGTGCCCGGGATGTACCTGGACTTCGACCGCCAGTCCGAACGGGTCGATTATGTCGACCTGGTGCAGGTGGCCTGCCTGTTTTGCTACAGGGGCACTGACCACCCGCTGGCCGAAATCGACACGGCCAGTGTGCCGGCGTTCAGGAAACTGAGAATTGATCTGGAGAACGAGGTGCAATGCAGGGCACTGGAAGAATCGCGGTCGATGTTTTATTAAAGCTTCGCTCCGCTCCTACAGATCATAACAAACCGTAGGAGCGAGCGGTGCGGCGATCCGACCTGCCCGCGAAGAGGCCGGCACAGGCACCATCAATCTCCCGCAATAAAACTCACCCGCACCTTCAACCCCGCCTGCTCGCCATCATGCAGGCTGATCTGCGCCAGGTGCGCGCGGCAGATCTCGCCGACAATCGCCAGGCCCAACCCGGACCCGGCCACCTGCTGATTGCGTCGATAGAAACGCTCGAACACCCGATCACGCTCTTCAAGCGGAATTCCGGGGCCATCGTCCTCGACCTCCAGCACGGCCGGCGCGGTCACCCGCAAAATCACGTTGCCGCCCGGTGGCGTGTGCGCCAGGGCGTTATCCACCAGATTGCTCAGCAATTCATTCAACAGCGTCGGTTCACCGCGCAGCCACACCGGTTCATCCGCTTCCAGCGCCAGTGCCACGCCACGCTTGTGCGCCAACGGCGCCATCGCCATGCCGAGTTCGCGCGCCAACTGACTGAGGTCCAGCAACTGTGCACCGCCCTCGGCGATGGCCCGCGCGCCATTCTCCACCCGTGCCAGCGTCAGCAGCTGGTTCGCCAGGTGGGTCAGGCGATCCGTGCCCTGGGCCGCGGTTTCCAGCGTGCTGCGCCAGGTGTGCGGTTCGGTGGAGCGCAGGCCCAGTTCGAGCCGGGCCTTGAGCGCCGCCAGGGGCGTACGCAGTTCATGGGCCGCATCGGCAATGAACTGCGCCTGTCGCTCGAACTGTCCGCGCAGGCGTTCGGTAAAGTGATTGAGCGCACGCACCAGCGGCCACAACTCGTGTTGCACTTCCACCAGCGGCAACGGCCGCAAATCATCGGGCTGGCGCTCTTCCACCGCTGTGCGCAAGCGCTCCAGCGGGCGCAGTGCCGCGCTGACCGCGAACCACACCATCAACAACGCTCCGATGGCCAGCATGCCCAGCCGCAGCAAGGTGTCCGCCGCCAGGCTGCGTGCCATGCTGACCCGCGCCTCATCGGTTTCCGCTACGCGGATTTCCGCCATGCCGTTCATGTTCGGCTCGCTCACGGGCTTGAGCAGGCTGACCACCCGTACGTTCTGCCCTTGGTATTTAGCGTTGTAGAAGCGTGCCAGCGCCGGATAGTCATCCGTGCGCGGTGTACCCGGCGGTGGTGGCGGCAGGTTTTCGTAGCCGGAAATCAGCTTCTGGTTGATGTCGTTGACCAGGTAGAAAATCCGCCCGGCGCTGTCGTAGGCAAAGGTGTCGAGGGCCACGTAAGGCACATCGGCACTGAGGCTGCCGTCACGCTGGGACACCCCGGCGGCGATGGTCCGCGCCGAGGCCAGCAACGTCCGGTCATAGGCGGTGTCGGCGGCTTCGCGACCGTTCCAGTATGCACTCAAACCACTGGCCAGCATCAGCACCACCAGCAACAGCGCGAGGTTCCACAGCAACCGCCAGCGCAGGCTGCTGGGCTTATGCATCGCGGCTTTCCAGCAAATAGCCGAGACCGCGGAACGTCACGATAGCGACAGGATGCCCGTCGAGCTTCTTGCGCAGGCGATGAACGTAGATCTCGATGGCGTCGGGGCTGGCCTCTTCGTCCAGGCCGAACACCTGGGCGGCCAGTTGCTCTTTGCTCATCACCCGGCCGGACGGGCGATCAGGGCCTCGAGCACCGCCTGCTCGCGGGAGGTCAGGGTCAGCAGTTCTTCGCCCAGGGTAAAGCGCCGGGTGTCGAGATCGTAAGCCAGCACCCCGCAGGTCTGCTGACGTTCGCCACCGAGCACACTGCGGCGCAGCAAGGCTTTGACCCGGGCTTCGAGCTCGGTCAGTTCGAACGGTTTGGCCAGGTAGTCGTCGGCGCCCAGGTTCAGGCCATGGACCCGATCCTTGACGTCGCTGCGGGCCGTCAGCATCAGCACCGGCAGGTTCTTGCCCCGGGCCCGCAGGCGCGCCAGCACTTCAAAACCGTCCATGCGCGGCAGGCCGACATCGAGGATCGCCATGGCGTATTCCTCGCTGCTCAAGGCCAGGTCGGCCGCCACACCGTCGTGCAGCACATCCACGGTCAGGCCGGTGCTCTTGAGCGCCTGGGCGACACTTTCAGCGAGCTGCAGATGGTCTTCGACGAGCAGAACACGCATGGCTAGTTACCTCATTCAGGGATGTTCGACGCCATTGTTTGGCGCGGAGTTTACAGCCGCCTCCGCCGCTGTGAAGCCCGAAAACCATGAAAGTCCGCTGAAAGGTTAGCGAAAGGTTCGACCGTTAGAGTCGGCCCACGGATGGTTTCGACTGCAAGCCATCACACCGTGCTTTGAAATGTAGCTCTCGAAAAACGCCTTGATGCGTTTTCGCCAATAAGAACAATAACGAGGTACTGCACCATGCTGTCATTACAGCTCCAGGCTCACCCTCCCCTTCCTTTCCCATCGTTCACGCTCGCCAGCGCCAAACCCGGCTGCACGGCGCAACACCGTCGCTTCTGAAATATCCCCAAAAACAACAACTCCCGTGGAGACAAAAAAATGAATCGATCACTGCGCCGTTTTGCCCTCGCCGCCAGCTGCATGCTGTTTGCCGGCCAACTGATGGCCGAGCCCAAACGCCCGGAATGCATCGCCCCGGCCTCGCCAGGCGGCGGTTTCGACCTGACCTGCAAACTGGTGCAAAGCGCGCTGGTAAACCAGAAACTGCTGAGCAAACCCATGCGCGTGACCTACATGCCCGGCGGTGTCGGCGCCGTGGCGTACAACGCGGTGGTGGCACAACGTCCGGCCGACGCCGGCACGCTGGTCGCCTGGTCCAGCGGTTCATTGCTGAACCTGGCCCAGGGCAAATTCGGTCGTTTCGATGAAAACGCCGTGCGCTGGCTGGCAGCGGTCGGCACCAGCTATGGCGCCATCGCGGTGAAAAACGATTCGCCTTACAAAAACCTCGACGACCTGGTCAAGGCGCTGAAGAAAGACCCGAGCACCGTGGTCATCGGCTCCGGCGGCACCGTCGGCAGCCAGGACTGGATGCAGACCGCCCTGATCGCCAAGGCCGCCGGCATCAACCCGCGGGACTTGCGTTATGTCGCCCTCGAAGGTGGCGGGGAAATCGCCACCGCGCTGCTCGGCGGCCACATCCAGGTCGGCAGCACCGACATCTCCGACTCCATGCCGCACATCCTGAGCGGCGACATGCGCCTGCTGGCGGTGTTCTCCGAGAAGCGTCTGGACGAGCCGGAAATGAAGGACATCCCGACCGCCAAGGAGCAAGGCTACGACATCGTCTGGCCAGTGGTCCGCGGGTTCTACCTCGGGCCAAAGGTCAGCGACGAAGACTACGCCTGGTGGAAAGACTCCTTCGACAAACTGCTGGCTTCCGACGAGTTCGCCAAGCTGCGCGATCAGCGCGAGCTCTTCCCGTTCGCCATGACCGGCCCGGAGCTGGACACCTACGTGAAGAAGCAGGTAGCGGACTACAAAGTGCTGGCCAAAGAGTTCGGCCTGATCCAGTGATCGCCTCTGTCTAGCGGCTGCGGCCCCGGTTCTCGGGGGCGCGGCCCAGGAGTTTCTCATGCTCTTACAACGCATTTTCGCTTCGGTGCTGTTGCTGGCCTGCATCGGCCTGGCACTGATGGCGTGGCCGTATCAAGCGGCTTTTTCCTACGAACCGGTGGGACCTCGAGCCTTTCCGCTGCTGATGCTCGGCCTGATGGGCCTTGGCTTGCTGTACATGGTGTTTCGCCCGACACCAATCATCCACAGTGATGACGACCCGAAACTGGACCGCGAAACCCTGACCAAAATCGGCATTTGCGTGGTGCTGTTGCTGGTGTTCGCCGGGACCTTCGAACCCCTTGGTTTCATCGTCGCCAGCATTCTGATCGGAGTCCCCATGGCTCGCCTGTATGGCGGTCGCTGGCTGCCCAGTGCAGTGATTATCAGCGTGATGGCCGTCGGTCTTTATCTGCTGTTCGACAAAGTGATGGACGTGCCACTGCCGCTGGGCGTGCTCGACGTTCTGGAGAACTGATATGGATACTCTTGGCTATTTGGGTCAGGGCTTCGGCGTCGCGCTGAGCCCGTACAACCTGGTGACCGCACTGTGCGGCACCCTCATCGGCACCGTCGTTGGCCTGCTGCCGGGCCTGGGCCCGATCAACGGGGTGGCGTTGCTGATTCCGATCGCGTTCGCCCTCGGCCTGCCACCGGAGTCGGCGCTGATCCTGCTGGCGGCGGTGTACCTGGGTTGCGAATACGGCGGCCGGATCAGCTCGATCCTGCTGAACATTCCAGGCGAAGCCTCCACCGTGATGACCACCCTCGACGGTTACCCGATGGCCCGCAAAGGCCTGGCCGGTGTGGCCCTGTCGCTGTCGGCGTGGAGTTCGTTCATCGGTGCGTTCATCGCCACTTGCGGCATGGTGCTGTTCGCCCCGCTACTGGCGAAATGGGCGATTGCCTTCGGACCGGCGGAATATTTCGTGCTGATGGTGTTCGCGATTGTCTGTCTCGGCGGCATGGCCGGTGACCGTCCGCTCAAGACCTTCATTGCGGCGCTCATCGGTCTGTTTCTGTCGAGCGTCGGGATCGATGCCAACAGCGGCGTATACCGTTTCACCGGGGACAACATCCATCTGACTGACGGCATTCAGTTCGTCGTGCTGGTATTGGGCCTGTTCTCCATCAGCGAAATCCTCCTGCTGCTGGAAAAAACCCATCGCGGCCAGGAAGCGGTGAAGGCCACTGGACGCATGATGTTCAACTTCAAGGAAGCCTCGGCGGTGTTCCTGGTAAATATCCGTTGCGGTTTGCTGGGTTTCATCATGGGCGTGTTGCCGGGCGCTGGCGCAACATTGGCCAGTGCGGTGGCCTACATGACCGAGAAACGTATCGCCGGCGCCAAGGGCACGTTCGGACAAGGCGATATGCGTGGCCTCGCGGCACCGGAAACCGCCATCGGTGGTGCAGCCTGCGGTGCACTGGTGCCGATGCTGACCCTTGGCGTTCCGGGTTCGGGCACTACGGCGGTGATGATCGGCGCGCTATCGCTGTACAACATCACCCCCGGCCCGCTGCTGTTCCAACAGCAACCGGACATTGTCTGGGGCCTGATCGCTTCGTTGTTCGTCGCCAACATCATGTTGGTGATCCTCAACATCCCGATGATCCGCATTTTCACGCGCATCCTCGCCGTGCCGAACTGGGCGCTGGTGCCGGTCATCGCCATCATTACCGGGATTGGCGTCTACGCGGTGCATGCCACCACCTTCGACCTGTTCCTGATGATCGGCATCGGCATCTTCGGCTACATCCTGCGCAAGCTGGACTTCCCGTTGTCGCCCGTACTGCTGGGCTTCATCCTCGGCGGCCTGATGGAACAGAACCTGCGGCGCGCGCTGTCGATTTCCAACGGTGCACTGGAAATCCTCTGGTCGAGCCCGATCACTTTCGGCGTCTGGGTACTGACCGCGTTGATGCTGCTGATGCCGCTGCTGCGGATCTGGCGCAAACGTTCGGTCGCCCGGCGCGCCCTCGCCGATGTCTGATCGAATTCCGTTCAAAGCCTGGTGGGGAACTCCGCTGGTCGGTCTGCTGGGCGGTTACCTCGCCAGCCAGATCGGCTGGCCGCTGCCGTGGATGGTCGGCTCGTTGCTGGCGATCATCCTGGTGCGGTGCCTGACCCCCTGGCAATTGGCGGAAATCCCTGGCGGACGCAAGGTCGGCCAGTGGATCATCGGCATCGGTATCGGCCTGCACTTCACCCCGCTGGTGATGGAGCAGGTGCTGAGCCACTTCGGCTTGATCTTCTTCGGTGCGTTGATCACCAGCCTGTCGGCCGTGGTCGGGGTCTGGTTGATGCGGCGCACTGGCGAGGATCGCGCCACGGCGTTCTTTTCCAGCATGCCCGGCGGCTCCGGGGAGATGGTCAACCTCGGTGCGCGTAATGGCGCGGTGCTCAGCCGGGTGGCGGCGGGGCAAAGCCTGCGGGTGTTGGTGGTGGTGCTGTGCGTGCCGGCTGCGTTCAAGTATTTGCTGGGCGACGGTGCACCGGTGTTCCATCCGAGTGCCGTCGACTGGCGGTGGCTGGCCTTTCTATTACCGGCAGGCGCGTTGGCGGCGTGGCTGTGGGAGCGTCTTCGTCAACCCAATCCGTGGCTGTTCGGGCCGTTGCTGGTCAGCGCGGCGGTGAGCATTGGTTGGGATCTGCACATCGGCTTGCCCAATGGCGGCAGCCAGATCGGCCAATGGCTGATCGGCAGCGGCTTGGGGTGTCACTTCAATCGGCAGTTTTTCCGGCGCGCACCGTCGTTCATGGGCCGGACATTGATCGGCACTGTGTTGACCATGTTGATCGCTACGCTGGCAGCCCTGGGCTTGAGTGCGTTGACCCATCTGGATCTGCGCTCGCTGACCCTGGGCATGATGCCCGGCGGGATTGCGGAGATGAGCCTCACCGCTGAAACCCTGCAGCTGTCGGTGCCGTTGGTGACGGCGATGCAGGTGATGCGGTTGTTGTTTGTGTTGTTTCTGGCGGAGCCGTTGTTCAAGTATTGGGACCGTCAGCCGGATTCTGTCTGATGGACCGAGTCGCTTCATTCGCGAACAAGCCCGCTCCCACAGGAGGCTCGCGTGATCCTTGTGGGAGCGGGCTTGCTCGCGAAGGGGCCAGCGCGGTCAACGCATCAAACCGGCGGCAACCGCCACTCGATCGGCGTCTCGCCATTCTGCTCCAGAAACTTGTTGGTCCGGCTGAAATGCCCGCAGCCCAGAAAACCACGGTAAGCGGACAATGGCGACGGATGCACCGACGTCAGCACCAGGTGCTTGGTCGCATCGATCAGTTTCTGTTTACTCTGGGCATGGGCGCCCCACAGCATGAACACCAGATGCGGCTGCTGCTGGCTGACCACTTCAATGATCCGGTCGGTGAAGAATTGCCAGCCCTTATCCTTGTGCGCATTGGCGTTGGCGCGTTCCACCGTCATGGTGGTGTTGAGCATCAGCACGCCCTGCTCGGCCCAACTCTGCAGGTAACCGTGGCTCGGGATATCGATGTTCAAGTCGCGCTTCAATTCTTTATAGATGTTCACCAGCGATGGCGGTGCCGGTACGCCCGGTTGCACCGAAAAGCACAGGCCGTGGGCCTGGCCGGGGCCGTGGTACGGATCCTGGCCGAGGATGACCACCTTGACCTTGTCCAGCGGCGTCGAGTTGAGCGCGTTGAAAATCATCGGTCCCGGCGGATAGATCTCCTTGCCCGCCGCGCGCTCCTGCTGCAGGAAGTTACGCAACTCTGCCATGTAAGGCTGGTCGAATTCCGCACGCAGTGCCTCCTTCCAGCTCGGTTCGAGTTTGATACGGTCGTCAGCAGTCATGGTTACATCCGGCTAAAACAATGGGGCGAACCCTAGGAAAGCTGACCCTGCTTGTCAATTGATCTGACGCAGAACCGGCACTTTCCTGAACAGCGATCATACTGAACGCTCAAATTCCCGATCGAGGTCACGATGAATCTGCACTTCGAAGAACTCACCGGCACCGACGGCGCACGCATCGGCGTTGCCAGCCTGGATGCCGAAAAATCCCTCAACGCCTTGTCCCTGCCAATGATAAGCGCCCTGCGCGATCAACTGGAGGCCTGGGCCAAGGAACCGCAAATCGTCTGTGTCGTGTTGCGTGGCAACGGCACCAAGGCCTTTTGCGCCGGTGGCGAAGTCCGCAGCCTGGTGGAAGCCTGTCGCGCTCACCCGGGTGGAGTGCCGCCCTTGGCCGCGCACTTCTTCGCCGCGGAATATCGCCTGGACTACATGTTGCACACCTACCCCAAACCGCTGATCTGCTGGGGGCATGGTTACGTGCTGGGCGGCGGCATGGGGCTGCTGCAAGGGGCGAGCATCCGGATAGTCACGCCAAGCAGCCGCCTGGCGATGCCGGAGATCAGTATCGGCCTGTACCCGGATGTCGGCGCCAGTTGGTTCCTGTCACGGCTGCCCGGCAAGCTCGGCTTGTTTCTCGGCCTGACCGGCGCCCAGATGAACGGTCGCGATGCGATCGATCTGGACCTGGCGGACCGTTTCCTGCTCGATGAACAGCAAGAAGAGTTGTTCGAAGGCTTGCTGCAGTTGAATTGGCAGGAGCAGACGGCCATGCAGCTCAACAGTCTGCTCAAGGCCTTGCAGCAGGAGGCGGTCGCGCAGATGCCCGAAGCCCAATGGTTGCCACGTCGCCAACAGATCGACGAACTGCTGGATGTCAGTGACGTGGCCTGCGCCTGGAAAGCCATCAGCTTGCAGCGCGACAACACCGACCTGCTACTCAGTCGCGCGGCTAAAACCATGAGTGAAGGTTCGCCCGTGACCGCTCATCTGGTGTGGGAGCAGATCGCCCGCGCCCGCCACATGTCCCTGGCTCAAGTCTTTCAGATGGAATACACCATGAGCCTCAACTGCTGTCGTCATCCGGAGTTCAGCGAGGGGGTGCGGGCGCGGCTGATCGACAAGGATCAGAAACCGCACTGGCATTGGCCGGACATCAACAACGTGCCCGATGCGGTGGTGGATGCGCATTTCCACAAGGCTTGGGAAGGTCGGCATCCCTTGGCAGATCTGTAGGATCGCCAAACAACTGTGGGAGCGGGCTTGCTCGCGAAGGCGGTGTGTCAGATGACATTAATGCCTGTCTGACACACCGCCTTCGCGAG
>NZ_MULM01000084.1:0-20573 GCF_002029345.1 Pseudomonas sp. VI4.1 | reverse complement strand
CACACTGCCTGATCAACTCCTTCTGGGCTTCGATGAACTGAAGCAACTCACTGTCGAAAACTGCGTAACTCTTTGTTTACCAAGGAGTTTTCCGTTTCGACTGCGCCGGAAGTGGGGCGAATTATAGACTTCCAGAATCTGCCGTCAACCTTTAATTCAGCCTTCCTGGCAATAACTTGCCGAAGCCCGCAAAACGGTACGTTTTCCCGGGACAGGAGAGCAAAACCCAAGCCTTCTATATAGAAGCAATTGTCAGTGCTCGAAAGCAAACCCTGCAACGCTTCGAAATGCCTGATGCCAAAACAAAAAAAGCCCCGCCAGAATCGAATCCCTGAGCGGAGCTTTTTCATGCCTGAAGCAAATGCCCTGCCCCGCCAGCCACGAAGCTGATGAGGAAGGAGACGAATTGGCTTCCTTGAATTAGTGGTGTCCCAGGGCAGGTTCGAACTGCCAACCTTCCCCTTAGGAGGGGGATGCTCTATCCAATTGAGCTACTGAGACACAAGTCACCCCTAAGCGCGACGCTTGGGACGGCGAGCATGTTAACGGCCAGGCCTGCTTTTGTCATGTCGTGCGTAGGCTTTTTAAGTGTAGGCAGATACTTCAAGGCCGCGCAGCGTCGCCGACCGTGCAAATTGCATCACCGCAAAAAGCCATCATTGCAAAATGCAACAGCCAGCGCCCGACGCCCCATGCTATATCTTTGATTTCAAAGGATTTATTTGGCCATCAAGTCTTGGCATGCCGGCTGCTTCAGTTACCTCATAAACAACGGAGGTCAGCCCTCATGAATAGCGCCCTTTTACTCTCGAACGCGATCGCCCTGGCCGTACTGCTGGGTTTTCATTTTGCTCCAGAGAACGGCACTGAGTCGGTTGCCCAACGAACACCCCACTACCTCCAGCTACAAAAAGCGCCGCAGCTGGCAGTCCTGAACGATCAGCGCGGTGTTGCAAGCCAGGACGTGAGCCAGGAGAAAATCCTGCGGTCAGCTCCCGCTTCAGAACGCTTGGTATTTTAAATCCACCCTATCGGAGCGCAGCATGTCCAAATCAGCAGCAGGATTTCTCGTCCTGACGTTACTGTGCGGCATTTTTCATCTGGCATTGGTCGAGGATCGGCTCATCACCTTGCCGCTCATTGCCTGCGGCGTATTTGGCACACTGTTTATGGCGGCACTGGTCGCCGGGCGCAGAATCAAATTCGATCCCGTTTTACGCTGACAACCCGCAGACTCCAATGACTGACCAGCCGCGCCCGGGCGGCACGCTTCCGGTCATTTGGCGCTGCCGCAGCTCGCGCGCAATTTTCACCCGACCCGCCCTGCCCGTTCAGCACAGCCTCTGAAGCACCTCAAACTGCCATCCATCCTGCAATCGCGTATCAGTACGCCTGAACCCTAGCAAATCGGCCATCTGCCACTACTCTGTATAGGTAAGGAACATTGAACGAATCCGCATAACTTGCACCTCCAGGCGTCTTAGGACATCACCGGTCGGGCAACCGGACGCGGCCAGCGATACGGACAGGTCAAACTTACCAACCAGTCCGCATTTCTGATAACAGGTGCTGGCAGAACGCCTTTATCCAGTTCAATATTTGTCACAGAATTGACGCCAACGAACTGGCTACCTTGAGGCATGATGCGGGCCTCTACCAATTCAGGTTGAACATTTGGCCAGAGCGCTTGTCCTATCAGACATCCTGCGGCTAATTCCGAGAACCGCTCCCCTGAACTAACCGGTTAAATATATGCGCCCATTGAAACAGGCAATTTATTCCAGCCGTACGGCTGACAAGTTCGTCGTACGTCTGCCAGACGGAATGCGTGAACGCATTGCCGAGGTGGCTCGCAATCATCACCGCAGCATGAACTCCGAAATCATCGCGCGCCTTGAACAGAGCCTTATTCAGGAAGGCGCTCTGGGCGAAGAACTGAGCATGCGCCTGGACAGCCCGGAGTTGTCACTGCACGAACGCGAACTGCTGCAACGCTTCCGCCAACTGTCCCATCGCCAGCAGAACGCGCTTGTCTCGCTGATTGCCCATGACGCCGAAATGACCGCAGACGCGTCCTGATTCATCACGAAAACCCCAAGCCAGCGTAATTGCTGGCTTTTTTGTGCCTGGAATACGCGCATAAAAAACCCGCCAGGCAGCGGGTCATGGGGTTTTCCTGTAGGAGCCAGGCTTGCCGGCGAAGGCGATCCCAAAATCGCTTTCGCCGGCAAGCCTGGCTCCTACGGGGGACGCCAGTCGGATTGGCGGGATTCAGGCAATGGAAATCAGAGCAGGAAAATCGTCGCCAACCCAAGGAAGATGAAGAAGCCACCGCTGTCGGTCATGGCGGTGATCATCACACTGGCCCCCATCGCCGGATCACGACCAAGCCGTGACAGCGTCATGGGAATCAATACCCCCATCAAGGCTGCAAGCAACAGGTTGAGCGTCATAGCGGCGGTCATTACCACGCCAAGGGACCAGCTGCCATAGAGCAGATAGGCGACGACGCCGATCACACCCCCCCACACCAGACCATTGATCAGGCCTACGGCCAACTCCTTGCGCATCAGACGCGACGTGTTGCCCGTACTCACCTGGTCCAGCGCCATGGCGCGAACGATCATGGTGATGGTCTGGTTGCCGGAGTTGCCACCGATACCCGCCACGATCGGCATCAATGCCGCGAGCGCCACCAGCTTCTCGATGGAGCCTTCGAACAGACCGATCACGCGGGAGGCGACGAAGGCGGTAACCAGATTCACAGCCAACCAGGCCCAACGGTTGCGCAGGGACTTCCAGACCGAGGCGAAGATGTCTTCTTCTTCGCGCAGACCCGCCATGTTGAGCATTTCGCTTTCGCTCTCTTCACGGATCAGGTCGACCATTTCATCGATGGTCAGACGGCCGATCAACTTGCCGTTCTTGTCGACGACGGGCGCCGAGATCAAGTCGTAACGCTCAAACGCCTGGGCGGCATCGTAGGCATCTTCATCCGGATGGAAACTCACCGGATCGCTGGCCATGACTTCAGCCACCTGCTTATCCGGGTCGTTGACCAGCAGACGCTTGATCGGCAACACGCCCTTGAGCACGCCGTCATAATCGACCACGAACAGCTTGTCGGTATGGCCCGGCAGCTCCTTGAGGCGACGCAGGTAGCGCAAGACCACTTCGAGGCTGACGTCCTCACGGATCGTTACCATCTCGAAGTCCATCAGCGCACCGACCTGCTCCTCGTCATAGGACAGGGCCGATCGCACGCGCTCACGTTGCTGGCTATCCAGGGTTTCCATGAGCTCATGGACGACGTCTCGCGGCAGCTCGGAAGCCAGGTCAGCCAGTTCGTCGGCATCCATATCCTTGGCGGCAGCCAGGAGCTCGTGATCGTCCATGTCGGCGATCAGGGTTTCACGAACCGAATCGGAGACTTCGAGCAGGATGTCGCCGTCGCGATCGGCCTTGACCAACTGCCAAAGCGTCAGGCGATCGTCCAGCGGCAAGGCTTCAAGGATGTAGGCAACGTCGGCGGAGTGCAGGTCATCGAGCTTGCGTTGCAGCTCGACGAGATTCTGCCGGTGAACCAGGTTCTCGACCCGTTCGTGATGCGGACCTTCCTGGCGATGAGTCAGGTCTTCGACCACCCGCTGACGCTGCAACAGCTCAACGACTTGAGCGAGGCGGTCCTGCAGGCTTTCTTGCGTTTTCTTTACTTCTATTTCAGACATAGGCGAACTCCACTCCCAGCAGCGGAGCGCGCCGGAAGGATCAATCAGTCAATTCATGATTGGAAAAACGTTTTACTGAGTAACTACTGGGTAAGTCCATGGAGGTATTCCACAAGCCCCGGCGGGGCTGACGGGCGCAATGATACACCGCCCGACGGTTTTAAACGTTAAAAAATCGCGGGTGGAAACAAGCGGTTGCGAGATAAACCTGAGCCCTGTCCTGATCCATGAAAATGCGACGACTTATCCCGGAAAGAAAACACACCACCATCCAAAAATGCAGCGATCCCCCTTGGAAGGCTCCTCACGGAAGAACCTAAACCAACGCATCGTCCCCCCATGAGACAACAGGACATCAAAAGCGTCCCCGGCAAACCGGAGAAGATCGGGAATGAATTCGCGCACGCGCAGCCATCCCAACCCCAGGCGAGGTCGTGGCGCACAGGCCAGAATTGAGAAGAGAAGATGCAACA
This sequence comes from Pseudomonas sp. VI4.1, assembly GCF_002029345.1. Taxonomy (NCBI): domain Bacteria; kingdom Pseudomonadati; phylum Pseudomonadota; class Gammaproteobacteria; order Pseudomonadales; family Pseudomonadaceae; genus Pseudomonas; species Pseudomonas sp. VI4.1. The sequence goes on along the minus strand of NZ_MULM01000084.1, from coordinate 16,372 downwards.
GGAAAAAGCCAAATCCCAGACAGCAAAAAGCCCGCGTTAGACGCAGGCTTTTTGGTGTTTGGTGCACTCGACAGGATTCGAACCTGTGACCGCTCGGTTCGTAGCCGAGTACTCTATCCAGCTGAGCTACGAGTGCATTTGTTGCCGCGCATTATAGGCCGTCTAATCTCTATGTCAAACACTTTTTCTAGTAACTTCAACAACTTACCGAAAAAGCCAGATTACAACGTACTACGCAAATAATGGCGGAGAACGGGGGATTCGAACCCCCGACACCCTTTTGAGGTGTACTCCCTTAGCAGGGGAGCGCCTTCGGCCACTCGGCCAGCTCTCCGCAACACGGGGCGTATATTAACCAGCTTCTTCCCCGTTTGCAAACATAAAAAACGATAAAAATTAATGGCTTGGTTCTTCGTCCTTCTCTTTCTTTATACGCAGGTAAATTTCCTCACGATGGACCGCAACCTCTTTCGGGGCGTTGACACCGATGCGCACTTGATTTCCTTTGACGCCGAGCACGGTCACGGTGATTTCTCCATCACCGATAATCAGGCTTTCTGCGCACCGACGAGTCAGAATCAGCATACCTTTCTCCTCACGCATTTCATTTCAGGGACAACCGTCTGCAAAAAAAAGGCACCCGACCTACAACCGGAGCGATCGTAGCCCTACATGCCTGAGTATTGACTAGCGCAAGCAAAAGAACAGCTTGGAGTCGCACCATTCGAAAAAACAAAGGGCGCGGTCAGACCGCGCCCTTTGGCAAACGCATCACTCGCCCTGGCGGGCCGGTGCGTCCAGTTCGAAAGCCGTGTGCAGCGCGCGCACAGCCAGTTCCAGGTACTTCTCTTCAATCACCACGGAGACTTTGATTTCCGAGGTCGAGATCATCTGGATGTTGATCGTTTCCTTGGCCAGTGCTTCGAACATGCGGCTGGCGACGCCTGCGTGGGAGCGCATGCCAACGCCGACGATCGACACCTTGGCGATCTTGGTGTCGCCGATGACTTCACGGGCACCCAGCTCGCCAGCGGTTTTTTCCAGCACGGTCTGCGCCGCCTGGTAGTCGTTGCGGTGCACGGTGAAGGTGAAGTCGGTGGTGTTATCGTGCGCAACGTTCTGCACGATCATATCGACTTCGATGTTCGCGGCGCTGATCGGGCCGAGAATCTTGAAGGCAACGCCCGGGATGTCTGGCACGCCACGGATGGTCAGCTTGGCTTCATCGCGGTTGAAAGCGATACCGGAAATGATCGGCTGTTCCATGGATTCCTCTTCATCAATAGTAATGAGGGTGCCCGGACCCTCCTTGAAGCTGTGCAGTACGCGCAGCGGAACGTTGTACTTGCCGGCGAACTCGACCGCACGGATTTGCAACACCTTGGACCCGAGGCTGGCCATTTCCAGCATCTCTTCGAAGGTGATCTTGTCCAGGCGCTGAGCCACGGGCACGACGCGCGGGTCGGTGGTGTAGACACCGTCGACGTCGGTGTAGATCTGGCATTCGTCAGCCTTCAGGGCTGCCGCCAGCGCCACGCCGGTGGTGTCGGAACCGCCACGCCCGAGGGTGGTGATGTTGCCGTGTTCGTCGACGCCCTGGAAACCGGCGACCACCACCACACGACCCGCCTTCAGGTCACCGCGAATCTTCTGGTCGTCAATCTGCAAGATACGCGCTTTATTGTGCGCGCTGTCCGTCAGGATCCGCACCTGGTTGCCGGTGTAGGACACCGCTGGCACGCCACGCTTGATCAGCGCCATGGCCAGCAATGCAATAGTCACCTGCTCGCCGGTGGAGACGATCACATCCAGCTCACGGGGAACCGGTTGGCCGTCGCCACTGATTTTCCTGGCCAGATCGATCAGACGGTTGGTTTCGCCGCTCATTGCCGACAGCACGACCACCAGGTCATCGCCGGCATCGCGGAATTTCTTAACCTTGTCGGCGACCTGTTCGATTCTCTCGACGGTGCCGACCGAGGTGCCTCCAAATTTCTGTACGATCAAAGCCATTTCAAAGCCGCCTCTGCCCATGAAGGGCGCCCAAATAATCACTCAAACAGCCTGCCGGCCCGCCACTAGACTGCGGGCCGGACACACTGCCTTATAAACCCTGCTCTACAAAAGGAACAGTCAGGGCCAATGCAGCATCCAGTGCGCCAGCGTCTACACCACCGCCCTGCGCCATGTCTGGACGACCACCGCCCTTCCCGCCCACTGCCGCAGCGGCTTGCTTCATCAAATCACCGGCTTTGAGTTGGCCAGTCAGGTCTTTGGTCACGCCAGCAACCAGCACGACCTTTTCCTCGTGGACACTGCCGAGCAGGATCACTGCGCGGCCGAGTTTGTTTTTCAGTTGATCGACCAGCGCCAGCAGCGCCTTGCCATCCTGACCGTCCAGACGCACGGCCAGCACTTTCACGCCTTTGACGTCCAGCGCGGAAGCCGACAGATCGTCGCCCGCCGCGCTGGCAGCCTTGGCCTGCAACTGCTCGAGTTGCTTCTCCAGCAGGCGGTTGCGCTCCAGCACAGCCGACAGCTTGTCGATCAGGTTGTCGCGGCTGCCCTTGACCAGGTTGGCCGCTTCCTTGAGTTGTTCTTCAGCCGCGTTCAAGTAGGCCAGTGCCGCGGCACCCGTGATCGCTTCGATACGACGCACGCCGGAGGCCACACCGCCTTCGCTGACGATTTTCAACAGGCCGATGTCGCCGGTACGGTTGACGTGGATACCACCGCACAGCTCGACGGAGAAATCGCCGCCCATGCTCAGGACGCGCACGCTGTCGCCGTACTTCTCGCCGAACAGCGCCATGGCGCCTTTTTGCTTGGCGGTTTCGATGTCGGTTTCTTCGGTTTCAACCGCGGAGTTCTTGCGGATCTCGGCGTTGACGATGTCTTCCAGCGCCTTCAACTGCTCAGGCTTGATGGCTTCGAAGTGGCTGAAGTCGAAGCGCAGGCGCTGACTGTCGACCAACGAGCCTTTCTGTTGAACATGCTCGCCCAGCACCTGGCGCAACGCGGCGTGCAGCAAGTGCGTCGCCGAGTGGTTCAGCGAGGTGGCGTGACGCACGTCGGCATCGACATGCGTCTCGACCGGCGCGCCAATGGTCAGGCTGCCCGATGCCAGCACGCCGTGGTGCAGGAACGCACCGCCGGTCTTGGTGGTGTCGCGCACGTCAAAACGCGCGCTGCCGACCTGCAGGAAACCGCAGTCGCCAATCTGACCGCCGGATTCAGCGTAGAACGGGGTCTGATTCAGTACGACCACGCCCTCTTCGCCTTCGCTCAATACGTCGACCGACTGCCCATCCTTATACAGGCCAACGACTTTCGCCGAACCGCTGGTGGCGGTGTAGCCGGTGAACTCGGTCGCCACATCAACCTTGACCAGGCTGTTGTAGTCCATGCCGAAGGAACTGGCGGAACGGGCACGGACGCGCTGGGCTTCCATTTCGCGCTCGAAGCCCGCTTCGTCGATGGTCAGGCTGCGCTCGCGAGCGATGTCGCCGGTCAGGTCCATCGGGAAGCCGTAGGTGTCGTAGAGCTTGAACACGACGTCGCCCGGCACCACGTCGCCTTTGAGTTCGGCCAGGTCTTGCTCGAGGATTTTCAGGCCCTGCTCCAGGGTCTTGGCGAACTGCTCTTCTTCGGCCTTCAGGACACGCTCGATGTGCGCCTGCTGGGACGTCAGCTCAGGGAAGGCTTCGCCCATCTCGGCAACCAGCGCCGCAACGATCTGGTAGAAGAAGCTGCCCTTGGCCCCCAGTTTGTTGCCGTGACGGCAGGCGCGACGGATGATCCGACGCAGCACGTAGCCACGGCCTTCGTTGGACGGCAGCACGCCGTCGGCAATCAGGAAGCCGCACGAACGGATGTGGTCGGCCACGACTTTCAGGGAAGCCTGGTCGTCGTTGGTGCAACCGATGGCCTTGGCCGAAGCGCTCAGCAGGCTCTGGAACAGGTCGATTTCATAGTTGGAGTGAACGTGCTGCAGCACCGCACTGATCCGCTCCAGGCCCATGCCGGTGTCGACCGACGGTGCCGGCAGCGGGTGCAACACGCCATCGGCAGTGCGGTTGAACTGCATGAACACGTTGTTCCAGATCTCGATGTAACGGTCGCCGTCTTCTTCCGGCGAGCCTGGCGGGCCGCCCCAGATGTCGGCGCCGTGATCGTAGAAAATCTCGGTGCAAGGACCGCACGGGCCGGTATCGCCCATGGTCCAGAAGTTGTCGGACGCATACGGCGCGCCTTTGTTGTCGCCGATGCGAACCATGCGCTCGGCCGGAACCCCGATTTCCTTGGTCCAGATGTCGTAGGCTTCGTCATCGCTGGCGTAGACCGTGACCCAGAGCTTTTCTTTCGGCAGGTTCAGCCACTGCTCGGAGGTCAGGAAGTTCCAGGCGTAGCTGATCGCGTCGCGCTTGAAATAATCGCCGAAGCTGAAGTTACCCAACATTTCGAAGAAAGTGTGGTGACGGGCGGTATAACCGACGTTTTCCAGGTCGTTGTGCTTGCCGCCGGCGCGCACGCATTTCTGACTCGAGACGGCGCGGGTGTACGCGCGCTTTTCCTGGCCCAGGAAGCAGTCCTTGAACTGGTTCATCCCCGCGTTGGTGAACAGCAGGGTTGGGTCGTTGCCCGGAATCAAAGAGCTGGAGGCTACACGGGTGTGGCCTTGCTCTTCGAAGAAGCGAAGGAAGGCTTCACGGATTTCTGCGCTTTTCATTAGGTTCTTCCACGGAGGCTGCGGCCAAAGGCCTGTGCGAAACGTCAACAGACGAAGCGACGGCAAAGGGCCGCATTATATCGGCCCTGCGCGCGGGGTACAGCGTGTTTATACGATAGAAACGGTCAATTGGACGGCTAACGCTGTCAGTTGCGCGAAAACTCGACGAATGCCGCGACGACCTGCCCGATCTGGACGCGACTGACGTCCATGTGCGTGACCATTCTCAGGCGGCCTGCCGCACTGAGCTTGATTCCGCGTTCGGCGGCGAAGGTTTTGATCGCCTCGGCCTTGTCGCCCATCTGTACGTAGACCATGTTGGTCTGCACCGGCTCGACGTCATAACCGGCCTTTCGCAGGCCCTCAGCCAGAATCTGGGCATTGGCGTGATCGTCGGCCAGACGCTGCACGTTGTGATCCAGAGCATATAGCCCCGCCGCCGCCAGGATCCCGGCCTGACGCATGCCGCCGCCGACCATCTTGCGCAGGCGGCGCGCCTTGGCGATCAACTCCACCGTACCACAGAGCACCGAACCGACCGGCGCGCCCAGCCCTTTGGACAGACAGACCGACACGGAATCGAAATGCCGGGTGATTTCCCGCGCGTCGACGCCCAGCTTGACCGCCGCGTTGTACAGCCGCGCGCCGTCCAGGTGCAGGACCAGGCCCTGTTCTTGCGTAAAGCGTCGAGCCTGGGCCAGATACGCCAGCGGCAATACCTTGCCTTGCATGGTGTTTTCCAGCGCCAGCAGGCGAGTGCGGGCGAAATGGAAGTCGTCCGGTTTGATCGCGGCGGCAACCTGGGACAGATCCAGCGAACCGTCGGCCTGCACGTCCAGTGGCTGCGGCTGGATCGACCCCAGCACCGCCGCGCCGCCCCCCCTCGTACTTATAGGTGTGGGCTTGCTGGCCGACAATGTATTCGTCACCGCGCTCGCAGTGCGCCATCAGGCCCAGCAAGTTGCTCATGGTGCCCGTCGGCACAAACAGCGCCGCCGCAAAACCCAGCCGTTTTGCCACTTCGGCTTCCAGACGATTGACCGTCGGATCTTCGCCATAAACGTCGTCACCGGTGGCCGCGGTGGCCATTGCGTGGAGCATCCCGGCGGTCGGTTGGGTGACAGTGTCGCTGCGAAGATCGATAACGCTCATGAATCTGGCCTCGGTAAACAGGGGAAATCCCTTTCAGGGTGGAATTACTGCGGTCATGGCGACAAATAATCAACCCTTGGCCAGGAAAAGGCTGCGCGAGCCAACCATAAAGTCGATAGCAATCATCAGATAGCAGCCATGCACATCTGAGAAATATGTGGTAAAAAAGCTGCGTCGCCAAATAATCTGGCGGCAAAACGTTCTCAGGGCGGGGCGCAACTCCCCACCGGCGGTAATTGCACGCAACGTGCATAGCCCGCGAGCGCTTGGCGACAGTTATGGCTTCGGCGGTGATTGGCGACAAGGTCAGCAGACCCGGTGTGATCCCGGGGCCGACGGTCATAGTCCGGATGAAGAGAGAACGGGATTGGCGCCAAAGGGCCGTCCGCAGGCACTCATGCGAGCGTGCGTACCCTTAAATCCCATTCGATTCATAAGCCCTGTTTTTTACACAAACAGGAATCAGAACATGCAACCCACCGCAATCGATAGCAAAAGTAAAAACCATCACGGCGAGCGCGTTGCGTTCATCCAGGCCTGCTGGCACAAGGACATCGTCGATCAGAGCCGTAAAGGCTTCGTCGCCGAAATGATTGCTCAGGGTTATCAGGAATCAGAGATCGATTTCTTCGAAGTCGGCGGCGCCTTTGAAATCCCGCTGCACGCCAAACTGCTGGCCAAGTCCGGCCGTTACGCCGGCATCGTCGCCGCGGGCCTGGTGGTCGATGGCGGCATCTATCGCCACGAATTCGTCGCCCAGTCGGTCATCAGCGGGCTGATGCAGGTGCAGCTGGAAACCGAAGTACCGGTGTTCTCGGTGGTTTTGACCCCGCACCACTTCCATGCTGGCGAAGAACATCAGAAATTCTTCTTCGAGCATTTCGTGCATAAAGGGCAGGAAGCGGCGAAGACCTGTGCGGATACGTTGCACAAGATGCGGATGTTGCGTCGTAGTGAGCCACGCGCGGTAGCGGTCTAAACGCAAAAACCTGTAGGAGCTGGCTTGCCAGCGAATGCGGCGGCATGGTCAACATAGATGTGACTGATACACCGCCTTCGCCGGCAAGTCGGCTCCTACAGAGGTTCTGTGTCAGGCCAGGTTTTCGTCGGTGGTCGGCACGATCAGGATCCCGGCACGCAGGCCGTTCTTGACCTTGGGGTTCGGGAAGATGATCCGGGCGCCCTCCTCCTCGATGATCCAGCGCGTCTGGGCGATGTCTTCCGCCAGCAGATAACCCACTTCCAACTCCGAAAAGTTCTCGATATCCACCGGCAGGTTCAGGCGGAAGCTATCGCTGTGCTTGATGATTTCCCGCGCCACGCTGAACAGCTGCAGGCCGTCCAGCGCCGCTTCGGTCGGTGGCGGTTCGTTGCCTTCGATGATCTGTTTGAGGCGGGTTTCCAGCAAGTCGACGTTGACGCCATCGTTCTGCCCGAACGGCCGCGCCTTGCCCAACTCCAGGGTAAAGGACTCGGCACCGAGCTTGTCGTAGGTGTAGGAACTGAACACGATGGACGGCTTGTTCTGCAGCAGCACCGCTTCCATGCCGGCGGCGCGCAGGCGAGCCAGTTCCTGGCGAGAATGCTGGCGACCTTCTTTCCAGGGGTACAACGCGAACTGCTCGATTTTCGAACCGCGAATCGCCGTGTGCAGGTCGTAGTGCAGGCGGTTGCGATCCGGCAGGCTGAAGAAACTGGCCGCCAGCCGCTCCAGTTCACAAGCCCGCAGGGCTTCGGAGCCGCTGGTCTGTTCATGTCGGCCATTGAACAGCCGATTGACGTCCTGCTCGATGAAACGCTCGCCCTTGCGAATCGCCTCGGGGTTGCCGAACAGGAACAGAATACGTGCGCGCGGTTTGACGTCTCCGCGGGCGATGTCATGCAACAGGCGGTCGAGCAACTCGATCGGCGCTGTTTCGTTGCCATGGATGCCGGCTGACAGCAGCAGGTCCAGGCCATTGTCGCGCACTTCAGGTGGCCGGACTTCCAGCGCCCCCTCGCTCAACCAGCGCATCCGCACGCCTTCGACAGTCAGTTGAGTCTTCTCCGCCGGTTCGCGGCCGGCGAGGGTCAGTTCAAGCAGTTTGCCGAGGGCGAGCATAGAGCGATTTCCTTAGTGGTCGTGTGCGCAATCCGGGCCGTGCACGTGGTCTTCGTCACCGACTTCGGCCGGTTCCATTTCCAGTTGCAGACTTACCAGATTAGTTGCCAATGGGCGCAGCAGCAGGTTGGCGTATTCAGCGTCACCTTCTTCGACGTCCACCCCGATCAGCAGTTGGCCGCGGCCATCCTGCTGGATCCACAGCTCTTTGCCTTGCCACATGACCGCGACGCGGGTGCAGGACGTTTCCAGTTGCGTGCCGTCGGTGTCTTCAAGGATCAGCTGCAGGGTATCGCTCATGTTTTTTTACGCTCTCTAAAGGAGATGAGTCGGCGCATGCAGCGCCGGCTTTCAATTGATCTGGAATGGATAAACCGCGCCCAGTTTAAGGATTTGTGTCAGTTCATCCAGTGCCGTCCGGCACTCAAGCAGCAATTGCGGGTCCGCGAGATCATTTTCGGTCATGCGGTCGCGGTAGTGCTTGTCGACCCATTCGGTCAACGTGCCGTACAACGGTGCCGTCATGATAACGCCTTGGTTGACGGCCGCCAGTTCGGTTTCGTTGAGTGCGACACGCAACCGCAGGCAAGCCGGGCCACCGCCGTTCTGCATGCTCTGCTTGAGATCGAATACTTTGACTTCGCGGATCAGGCCGCCGGAACTGGTCAAGCCTTGCAGGTACTGCCAGACCCGCTCGTTGCCACGGCACTCTTCCGGCACGATCAAGAGCATGGTGCCGTCAGCACGTGTCAGCAACTGGCTATTGAACAAGTAGGAGCGAACCGCGTCTTCCACAGTGACCGCGGAACGCGGTACACAGATCGACTGAAATTTCCCACCGACCCTGGCGAGTTTGCCCTGCAGTTCAGCCAGCATCTGCTCGGTGTCGAGGAACGCGTCCTCGTGATAGAACAGCACCTCACCGTTACCCACCGCGATCACGTCGTTGTGGAACACGCCCTGATCGATGACCGAAGGGTTTTGCTGGGCGTACACCACGCCTTCATCGCTCAAGCCGTGCAGGCGGGCAACTGCCTGGGAGGCTTCGAGGGTCTGGCGCGCCGGGTACTTCTGCGGTGCCGGGTAGCGGGTATCGAACGCACTGCGGCCGAACACGAAGAACTCGACGCCGGCTTCGCCGTATTCACGGCAGAAACGGGTGTGGTTGGCGGCGCCTTCGTCACCAAACTGCGCCACGGCCGGCAAGGCGGCGTGGTGCGCGAAATGCTGCTGGTTCGCGAACATCGCCCCCAGCACGCGGCTGGTGGTCGGGTGCTCAATGCTGCGGTGATATTTGCAATTGAGGTTGGCGGCGGTGAAATGCACGCGACCGTCGGCCGTGTCGGCACTTGGGCTGACCGTGGCGGCGTTGGCCACCCACATGCTCGACGCCGAGCAGCTGGCAACCAACAACGGCATGGCGTCCTTGGCGGCCTGCTCGATCACTTGCGCGTCGGTGCCGCTGAAACCCAGGCGGCGCAGGGCGGCTACGTCAGGGCGTTCCTGGGGTGCCAGCACGCCTTGTTGAAAGCCCATTTCCATCAGCGCTTTCATTTTCGCCAGGCCTTGCAGCGCCGCTTCCTTCGGGTTCGAGGACTGCTGGCTGTTGCTCTGGGACGCGACGTTGCCGTAGGACAGACCGCCGTAGTTATGGGTCGGCCCCACTAGACCGTCAAAATTGACTTCATAGGATTTCATCAGCGAGGCTCCACGAGAATCTGTTGTTATAGGCATCGGGTAACAATTCAATATGACCGAGGCGCGGCCTTCGCGGGCAAGCCTCGCGCCTACAGGTTTGTGGTGTGCGCCGCTCACGTGAACGACACAAAACCTGTAGGCGCGAGGCTTGCCCGCGAATGGGCGTTACGCCATTTTCACGCCAGGCGTGAGAGTCGCTGGCAACACCAGGCTCGGGGTTTCCAGCGAGGCCACCGGGTATGCGCAGTAATCCGCGGCATAGTAAGCGCTGGCGCGGTGGTTGCCCGAGGCGCCGACGCCGCCGAAGGGTGCGCTGCTCGCGGCACCGGTCAGCTGTTTGTTCCAGTTGACGATGCCCGCGCGGCTTTCCAGCCAGAACTGCTGATAACGCGCTTCGGAATCCGACAGCAGACCCGCCGCGAGCCCATAGTCGGTGTCGTTGGCTTCAGCGATCGCTGCTTCAAAGTCAGCGTAGCGGATCACTTGCAGCAACGGGCCGAACAGCTCTTCGTCAGGACGATCAGCTACCGCGGTGACGTCTACAATACCCGGGGTCAGCAAAGCGGCCTGGGCCTGCGGTTGAGTCATTTCCAGCAGCGCCACGGCGCCATTGGCCAGCAGGTGTTCTTGCGCTTCCATCAGGGCTTTCGCCGCGCCGAGGGAAATCACCGAGCCCATGAACGGCGCCGGTTGCTGGTCGAAAGGGCCGACCTCAATGGTCGAGCTGACTTCCACCAGACGCGCCAGCAGTGCATCGCCCCAGGCACCTTGCGGCACCAGCAAGCGGCGGGCACAGGTGCAACGCTGGCCGGCAGAGATGAACGCCGACTGGATGATGGTGTAGACAGCCGCATCGAGATCAGCCACTTCATCGACCACCAGCGGATTGTTACCGCCCATCTCCAGCGCGAGGATCTTGTCCGGACGGCCGGCAAACTGCTGGTGCAGGTGATTGCCGGTGCGGCTGGAGCCGGTGAAGAACAGGCCGTCGATGCCCGGGTTCGCCGCCAGGGCGATCCCGGTTTCGCGCGCACCTTGCAGCAGGTTCAATACGCCCGCCGGCAGGCCGGCTTCGATCCAGCACTTGACCGTCAGCTCGGCGACTTTCGGCGTCAGCTCGCTCGGCTTGAACAGCACGCTGTTACCGGCCAGCAGCGCCGGCACGATGTGACCATTGGGCAAGTGCCCCGGGAAGTTGTAAGGCCCGAATACCGCCACCACGCCGTGGGGCTTGTGGCGCAATACGGCGGTGGCGTCACCCAGGGGGCCGCTCTTCTCGCCGGTACGTTCGCGGTAGCTCTGCACCGAGATCGCAATCTTGTTGACCATGCTGGTGACTTCGGTCGCCGATTCCCACAGCGGCTTGCCGGTTTCCTCACCGATGGTGCGCGCCAGTTCATCCGCGTGATTTTTCAACGCGGCGGCAAACGCCTCCAGCACGCTGATGCGCTCTTCCAGGGTGCGCCGCGCCCAGCCCGGGAAAGCTTGACGCGCGGCTTGCACGGCCGATTCGACCTGCGCGGTGGTAGCGCCTGCGCCGTCCCACAGCACCTGTTGGGTCACCGGGTTCAGCGACTGGAAGGCTTCACCCTGACCGGCCAGCCATTCACCTGCGATGTATAGCGAATTCATTATTTCGACTCCCGAGCAGCGGACAACGGCACGGCGCGCACTTGATCGCCGGCGTTGAGTTGAAGACGTTTGGCGGTCAGCGGATCGACCACCAAGGTGCCGGCGGCGAAGCGTGCGGGAGCGGCCGTGATCCGACAGTCCTCGCGCTTGCGGTTGTGAATCAGGAAAGGCGTGGCGTCGTCACCCGGGGTGCCGATGGCCAAGACCAGCGCCTGGCTGTCGCGCACCGCACGGATCTTGCCGGTTTCGCACTCCACCGCAGGGCCGGCGTCGAAGATGTCGACGTAGCCTTGATAGCTGAAGCCTTCGCTCTTGAGCATCGACAGCGCCGGCTCGGTGTCCGGGTGAACCTGGCCGATCACGTTGCGCGCGTCTGGCGACAGGAAGCAGGTGTACAGCGGGAATTTCGGCATCAGTTCGGCGATGAACGCCTTGTTGCCCACGCCGGTCAGGTAATCGGCCTGGCTGAATTCCATCTTGAAGAAGTGCCGGCCCAGGCTTTCCCAGAACGGCGAACGCCCGGCGGCGTCGGACATGCCACGCATCTCGGCGATGATTTTGTTGCCGAACAGCTGCGGGAACTCGGCGATGAACAGCATCCGCGCCTTGGCCAGCATGCGGCCGTTGAGGCCGGTGCGATAATCGGCGTGCAGGAACAGCGAGCACAGCTCGGAGTTGCCGGTCAGGTCGTTGGCCAGGAACAGCGTCGGGATCTCGCGATAGATATTCAGTTCCTGGGAAGCACTGACGGTCAGGCCGACCCGGAAGTTGTACCAGGGCTCACGCAGGCCAACGGCGCCGGCGATGGCAGAAATGCCCACCACCCGGCCGTTGTCGTCTTCGAGCACGAACAGGTAGTCCGCATCGCCCCGCCCGGCTTCGCCGCGAAAGGTCTTCTCGGCCCAGCCGACCCGATGGGCCAGCCGCTCTTCGTTGGCCGGCAATGTGGTCAGGCCGGTACCGGTGCTGCGGGCCAGGTCGATCAGAGCGGGTAAATCGCTGCTGCGTACGGGACGAACGATCATGCTATCTCCTCAAACGGGCCGCTTGCGCCACCCGCGAAACTTCGCTGCTTTTCCAAGCATTGTTTTCCAGCTGTGGCAGCAGTCGTCAGACCGCCACCAGGCGCACGCTGGCACCTTCACCGACGCCCAGGGCTTCGGCGGCTTCCAGATCCAGGGTCACGGGTTTGCCCGGCGCATAATCGAGCTCGAGCAACACCGCGCGGTAATCCTGCAACTGGGCGTTGGCCACCAGGTACTGACGACCGGCACCTTTGACCGGCTCACCGATTTTCACCGGGACCACACGGCTCTGGGCGATCGAGCGGATCCCCGAGACACGGGCATGCAAGGTAGGGCCGCCGTCGAAAATGTCGATGTAGTGATCGGTCTCGAAGCCTTCGCGCATCAGGATGTCGAACGTGATCTGCGCCCGCGGGTGCACCTGGCCCATCGCCTCTTGCGCGGAGTCCGGCAGCAGCGGCACATAAATCGGGTAATGCGGCATCAGCTCGGCCAGGAAGGTCCGGCTCTTCAGCCCGCACAAACGCTCGGCTTCGGCGTAATTGAGGTCGAAGAAGTTGCGACCGATCGCGTCCCAGAACGGCGAGTCGCCATGTTCGTCGCTGTAACCGACGATCTCGGTCACCACCGAATCGGCAAACCGCTCCGGATGGCTGGCCACGAACAGCAAGCGCCCACGGGAGTTGAGTTCCGACCAGGCCGAACCCACCAGCTCCGGCAGCACGTAGAAACTGGTCAGCAAGCTGTTGCCGGTGAGGTCGTGGCACTGGGAGAGCACGTGGATCTTGTTATGAATCTTCAGCTCGCGGGAGGCGTGCACGAAGGTTTCATTGCGAAAGCTGTAGAACGGCTCGGAATAACCGGCCGAGGCCACGATCGCCGAGCACCCGGCCAGTTTGCCGGTGGTGGAGTCTTCGAGGACGAAGAAATAGCTCTCTTCGCCGTTGAAGCTGACTTCGGCGGCGAACGAGGCTTCGCTCGCGGCGATCTTGTCTCTCAGGCGTTCAACGTCATCCGGCAAGGAAGTGACACCAATCGGGCTGTCCGCAGCCAGACGCTGTACCTCGCCCAGATCAGCCATTTGCGCGGGGCGCATCACCAGCATGGTGTCACTCCTTAATCAAGAAACAGGTCGACCCGATTGGCCGACGGGGGGAAAAAATACCGGGGTTGCCCTGAAGCGCCGCCCCTATGTAGGAGCTGGCTTGCCAGCGAAGAGGCCCGAGAGCCTTACGGCGATCTATCGGCCGCCTTCGCTGGCAAGCCAGCTCCTGCACAGGGGGTGATGCGTCTGGACTGGCCCGGCATAAAAATTGGGTTCGACGCCTGAATGTTCAGGCGTCGAAGGGTCTATCAGCTTGCGTCAGTTTTGCCGCGGCGCGCTCGAAACGGTCCAGGCCTTCGTCGATATCGGCATCTTCCACCACCAGGCTCGGGGCGAAACGCACCACGTCCGGGCCGGCTTGCAGAATCATCAGGCCTTCTTTCTCAGCGGCGTTGAAGATGTCCTTGGCCTTGCCTTTCCAGGCATCGTTCAGCACACAACCGATCAACAGGCCCAGACCGCGGACCTGGGTGAACAGGCCGTACTTCTCGCCGATCTGCTCCAGGCGCGCCTTGAATTTGTCGTGCTTGGCGTTGACGCCGGCCAGCACTTCAGGGGTGTTGACCACGTCGATCACCGCTTCGGCGACCGCACACGCCAGCGGGTTGCCGCCGTAGGTGGTGCCGTGGGTGCCGACGACCAGGTGTTTGGCCAGGTCTTCGGTGGTCAGCATCGCCGCGATCGGGAAACCGCCGCCCAGGCTCTTGGCGCTGGTCAGGATGTCCGGGACCACGCCGTAATGCTGGTAGGCGAACAGCTTGCCGCTGCGGCCCATGCCGGTCTGCACTTCATCGAAAATCAGCAGCGCGTTGTGCGCGGTGCACAGGTCACGGGCGCCTTGCAGGTACTCGAGTTCGGCCGGGATCACGCCGCTCTCGCCCTGGATCGGTTCCAGCACCACCGCGCAGGTCTTGTCGGAAATAGCCGCTTTCAGCGCGGCCAGATCGTTGAACGGTACGTGGGTAATGCCGGTGATCTTCGGACCGAAGCCGTCGGAGTACTTCGACTGGCCACCGACGTTCACGGTGAACAGGGTGCGACCGTGGAAGCTGTTGAGTGCGGCGATGATTTCGTACTTCTCGCTGCCGAACCGGTCGAAACCGACGCGACGGGCCAGCTTGAAGGCGGCCTCGTTGGCTTCGGCGCCGGAGTTGCAGAAGAAGGCGCGCTCGGCAAAAGTCGCGTTGATCAGCTTATGGGCCAGGCGCAGGGCCGGCTCATTGGTGAATACGTTCGACACGTGCCACAGCTTGTTCGCCTGCTCGGTCAAGGCACCGACCAGCGCCGGGTGCGCATGGCCCAGCACGTTAACGGCGATCCCGCCGGCGAAGTCGATCAGCTCGCGGCCAGACTGGTCCCAGACGCGGGAACCGGCGCCACGCACGGGAATGAATGCGGCAGGCGCGTAGTTGGGAACCATTACCTGGTCGAAATCGGCGCGTTGTACCGCAGCGTGCTCAACGGACATCGGAGTCTCCTGAAGAGGAACACTCGCCTGAAACTGGCGAGCGATGAGGGGGATTGTAAGGACAGTTTTCAGCCCGGCCTTGCCGCCAAGCGACAACTTCTTATAGCGCAAACCCCGGTTTCAGCCGGGTTTACGGCAATGCGACAAATAGCGTCGCAAAGGCGCAGTTTAAACTGTCGCGTGCGCTTATAGGCAGTTCTGCGGAAAACCGATGGCCCCCCCTGTAGGAGCTGGCTTGCCAGCGAGGGCGGTCCAGAGCCATGCACTGCCCTTGAGGACGCCTTCGCCGGCAAGCCGGCTCCTACAGGGGATGGCGCAGGATGAACGGGCGCTGGAGTTAGCCGCGCTCGGAGGGCACCGACGACAATTCGAACGGACTGCTGCTGCGTCGCTGGTTGCGGTCTTCCCGCGGCGTGGCGCCGAAGAAGTTGCGGTAGGCGCTGGAGAAATGCGGCCCCGAGGAAAAGCCACACGACAAGCCGATCTGGATGATCGACTTGCTGGTTTGCATCAACATCTGCCGGGCCTTGTTCAGGCGCAGTTCCAGGTAGTACTGGCTCGGCACACGGTTGAGGTATTGCTTGAAGATGCGCTCCAGTTGCCGACGGGACACGCACACGTGCTGGGCAATTTCGTCGGTGGTCAGCGGCTCTTCGATGTTGGCTTCCATCAGCAACACTGCCTGGGTGAGCTTCGGATGGCTGGAACCGAGGCGGTTCTGCAGGGGAATGCGCTGGCGTTCGCCGCCTTCACGGATGCGTTCCACCACCAATTCTTCCGAGACGGCGCCCGCCAGTTCGGCGCCGTGGTCACGGGCCAGCACCGCCAGCAACAGGTCCAGCACCGACAAGCCGCCGCACGCGGTCAGACGATCGCGATCCCAGTCGAACAGATGACTGGTGGCGATGACTTTCGGGAAGCGCTCGGCGAAATCGTCCTGCCAGCGCCAATGCACGGCGGCGCGATAACCGTCGAGCAAGCCGAGTTGCGCCAACGGGTAAACACCGGCCGACAACCCGCCGATCACACAACCGGCCCGCACCAGTTGTTTCAGCGCACTGCTGAGCGCCGGAGTCAGCGCGGTCGGCGGCTCATCGGCGAGCAGGAACAGTTTCTGGAAGTGCTCGAGCTTGCCGGCCCAGGGCTCACCCGGCAATTGCCAGGCACCTTCGGCCGGCGGTTCGGCCTGCAGGAACGACAGCTCGTAGACCACGTCCGGATGCACACGCTGGGCAACACGCAAGGCCTCCTCAGCCAGCGCCAGCGTCAATGCTTTAGTGCTGGGCCAAATCAGGAAACCAATTCGATGGGCAGTCATGGTGGGCAATCCGAAAACGAAAACAATGATGAAGGCACGGGGTCAATGCTAGCCCGTAAATGAACGCACATCTCAAAACCAACCCAGCCCCCCTGTAGAGCGCTCCGGTGCACGGCGCGTTGACGGTCAACCTGGCCGATTCCC
>NZ_MULM01000085.1:0-20690 GCF_002029345.1 Pseudomonas sp. VI4.1 | reverse complement strand
GGACGCCGCGTTTATTCAGAAAAAAACGCGTTATCGTTTACGTCCATCGCGAGCAAGCTTGCTCCTACAGCAACTTACCGCCGACCCAGCAACAACCCGACCACCAGGCCGAAACCGGCGGAGATAGCCACGGTTTGCCACGGATGACCGCCGATGTAGGTCTCGGTTGCTTCGACCGCCGGCAGGGTCCGGTCGCGAACGCTGGTCACCGAGTCCCTGGCCTGCTGGAGTTTCTGGGCGATCTGCCCACGAAGGGTATCCGCTTCCTCACCGACCAGTGAGGCACTGCTCTTGAGCAGCTTTTCCGACTCTTCGATCAGAGCCTGCAGTTCGCTGAAGGCCTGATCCTTGATTTGGTCTTCGGCGACTTGTGCGGCAGTTTTGCGGGCCATTGAGGTACTCCTTGCAGGTGAATGGACAGTGAACAATGGAGTCTGCGACCGTGGAAAAAGTTGCAGCGAATTTGCGTGTCGACGTCGTCCTGATGAGAAATCCGGCGCAGGAAATTTCTTTCAACAGTGTAAGATGTCGCCTATTTTACGCAGCAGGAATTTCCCATGAGCTTCAATCTGGCCGACAGACCCCTTCCCGAGCGCGCCGCGCTTGAAGATGAGAAATCCCGTCTGTTCGAACTCTGGCAAAACAACCTGGGTAAAGCCAAAGGCGAGGCGGCGCGGTTGTTTGGCGAACGGGCCAAGCGCAAAGGCAAATGGGCCGAGTGGGTGCGTGCCGAACTCGACGGCATGTCGCCACCAGAATTCGCGAACATGGTGCGCAGTGAAGTCAATCGGCTGATGGCTGCCAAGTAGACCGAGTCCGCTACACACCCCCTGTACGGGATTTTTTTGCAATCGCAGGATTGTTATTGTGCGCGCGCAAAGGTCGTGACGATAGCGTCTCGCACTTTCAATACCACGGGGTCGAGCGCACGCTGGTGCCGCAGCCCAGTTCGATCGGGTAACGCGGCAGGTCCAGCGGGCAGGGCAGCAGCGCCAGGCCGCTGAGCGCCGCGATGCTTTGGGCGGCGTGGGCCGGAATCGTCGCCACCGCCTGACTGCCCTTGAGCAAGTGCGGTAACGCCGCAAAGTGCGTGGTCGAGGCGCTCACCCGTCGACTCAAGCCCAGCGCCGCCAACCCTTCATCGGTGATCCCGATAAAACCGCCGGATGACACCAGAATGTGCTCGCGGGCGACGAACTCTTCCAGGCTGATGCTGTGTTGTCCCTCGGCCAGGCTCATCGGATCGACCAGACATTGATAACTGCCCTCGCCGAGCACCTGACGGCTGAGCAATCGTTCGGCGAAACCGCCAGCGGTGATCGCCAGATCGATGCTGCGTTCCATCAGCGCCTGGGCCACGATCTGGCTGTGGGTCTGGCGAAAAATCAATCGTAGCTTCGGCGCGCAGCAGGCAATCTCTGCGATCAAGCGTCGCCCATAAGCGATCTCGAAATCATCCGACATGCCAATGGTGACCGAGCGTCCGTCGTAATGATTGGCGCTCGGGTCCACCATCGCCAGGCTCTGCCGACATTTGTCCAGCGCATCGCTGACCACTGGTTTCAATTGGTTGGCCTTGAGTGTCGGCGCCAGGCCTCGACCTGTGCGCACGAACAATTGATCGCCATACAGCTCGCGCAAGCGGCGCAATGCGGCACTGACCGCTGATTGCGTGACGCCCAGGCGCAACGCGGCACGGCTGGCGCTGGACTCCTCATGCAAGGCTTCGAAGACTTTAAGCAAGTTGAGGTCGACGGTTGCGATATTCATCTAGCTCATATCATTTAGCAGTGAGTCGGTCTTTATTCATGATCCATTGACGGCTGAGAATGAGCAACACCTCATCGCCTTTCGGAGATCGCCATGTCCAAGTCAATTGTTGCAGCGCTTCAAGTCGGCGCCTTGCCCGGCGGCAAGGCCGAGACCCTGGAACAGATCCTGTCGTACGAACAGGCCATTGTCGAATCCGGCGCCGCGCTGGTGGTGATGCCCGAAGCGCTGCTCGGCGGTTACCCCAAGGGCGAGGGCTTTGGCACGCAACTGGGCTATCGTCTGCCGGAAGGTCGTGAAGCCTTTGCCCGCTATTTCGCCAACGCCATCGACGTGCCCGGTGCGGAAACCGAGACATTGGCCGGCTTGTCGGCACGCACCGGGGCCAATCTGGTGATCGGTGTCATCGAACGCGCCGGCAGCACTTTGTACTGCTCCGCGTTGTACTTTGACCCACAAGCCGGGTTAGTGGCGAAACACCGCAAACTGATGCCGACCGGTACCGAGCGGCTGATCTGGGGCAAGGGCGATGGTTCGACCTTGCCGGTGATCGACAGTCAGGTCGGACGGATCGGTGCGCTGGTGTGCTGGGAAAACATGATGCCGCTGCTGCGCACCGCCATGTACGCCAAGGGCGTCGAGGTCTGGTGCGCGCCAACGGTGGATGAGCGGGAGATGTGGCAAGTGAGCATGCGCCACATCGCCCATGAAGGACGTTGTTTCGTGGTCAGCGCCTGCCAGGTTCAGGACTCACCGCAAGCCTTGGGCGTGGAAATCGCCAACTGGCCGGCGGACCGGCCGTTGATTGCCGGCGGCAGTGTAATCGTTGGGCCGATGGGCGATATCCTGGCTGGGCCGCTGCGCGGTGGGCCCGGATTGCTGACCGCTGAAATCGACACGGACGAGCTGGTTCGCGCGCGCTATGACTTCGACGTGGTCGGACACTACGCGCGCCCGGACGTGTTTGAATTGACGGTGGATGAGCGGCCTAAACCCGGTGTCCGCTTCACCACATAAATCTCCCTGTAGGAGCGAGCTTGCTCGCGATTGCGGTAGGACAGTCAAGCTATTTGCTGAATGTGCCGCCGTCTTCGCGAGCAGGCTGGCTCCCACAGTGGCGTTAGGCTTCAGCGCTGTTGAAGCCACTCTTCACGGGTGATTTCCCAGATTTCTCTCGGCAATCGCCCGCTGACGAAATCCCCCTCGTCGGTACCGATCAAACGCATGCCCGTACGCTGTGAGAGTTTGCGCGAGCCGATATTGGGTACCGCTTTCGGCACACGCAGCACTGAACGACTGAGTGTCTCGAACCAGTATTGGGTCACTGCGGCACTGGCTTCGCTCATCAAACCCTGGCCTTGCCATTGCGGTGCGAGCCAGAAGCCGCGGTTGTTGTCCTGCTCGTCCATCAAGCTGATATTGCCGATGAGCTGGTCAGGCGCCGACTTCAAACGAATTGACCAGTGCCACTCTTTGCCGGCTGCAACAGCGGGTAGGGCGATATCCCGCAGATACGTCAGCGCACCGTCGACGGGATAGGGCCAGGGCACCAACGCGTTCAGATAGCGCACCACTTCCCAGTGCGGGAACCGTTGCTGGATTGCCTCGGCATCAGCCAGTTCCAGCGGGCGCAGGATCAGGCGTTCGGTGTAGAACGTGGGGATGTCCATGGGTGTTACCTCCTTGTCTATACGTACTGAACGTTATCGCCAGCCGCGGATTTACCTGGGGGTGGTCGGCGGCCCCGGCAGGCTGAGCTTGCCACTGTCGACAAAACGCAGGGTGCCAAACAGGCCGCCTGCCAGTTTGCCGCGCAGCACGTAAGGCACGTTGTTCAGCGTTTGCGTCTGGCTCAGACCCAATGTCTGGCGCAGCACCGAGAACGCCGAGACGCTGACCGGCACGGTCAGCACGGTGTCGGAAAAGCGCGCAATCGTGCCGGCCTGATCACTGACGCCCGAGGCCAGGGGCTGGCCGTTGACCTCCAGGTCCAAGGCCACGCCGTTGTAGTCGATCGCGGTTTCATTGGGGTTTTGCACGCGTATCTTCACGGCAAAACGCACTTCCATGTCCTGGCTCTGCAGGGGCTCGAAACCGACCACGTTGACGTTCAGCGGATCGCGATTGGGCAGCAGGGCGCAGGCGCTCAGGGAGAGCAACAGCAATGAGAGGGATAGAGCTAGGAGTCTGCGCATGAAGGAGCTCTCGACAGAAAAGGGGATCGAACCACTGATGGCTCGACCCTTGAGCAACTGTCCAGCGGTTCACCTGTGCGACCGCGTTCACTGTGAGGGGTTCGCCGCAGACTGTCACTTGTTGCTGCGCGATGTGCCTTCGGCAAGCGCCGGTGGATTCTCCATGACTTGCAGGATCGAGGCTTCCGGATCGAAATCATCCTCTTCCAGCTCGATGAATTCTTCGGGCAGGAACACATTGAGGATGATCGCGCAAAGCGCACCGACGGTGATCGGCGATTCGAAGATGTTGTGCAGTGCCTTGGGCAGTTCGCGCAGCACTTCCGGTACGGCCGCCACACCCAGGCCCATACCCAGCGAAATTGAAACGATCAGCATGTTGCGCCGGTGCAGGCCGGCTTCGGCGAGGATCTTGATCCCGGCCACGGCGACGGTGCCGAACATCACCAATTCGGCACCGCCGAGCACGGGTTTGGGCATCAATTGCAGTACCGCGCCGATCATCGGGAACAGCCCCAGCACCACCAGCAGGCCGGCAATGAAAAACGCCACGTAGCGGCTGGCGACGCCGGTGAGCTGAATCACCCCGTTGTTCTGGGCGAAGGTCACCATCGGCATGCTGTTGAACACCGCCGCCATGGCCGAGTTGAGACCATCGGCGAGCAAGCCGGACTTGATCCGGCCCAGGTAGATCGGGCCTTTGACCGGCTGCCGGGAAATCATCGAATTGGCGGTCAGGTCACCGGCCGCTTCCAGCGGCGACACCAGGAAAATCACCGCCACCGGCACGAACGCCACCCAGTCGAAGGCGAAACCGTACTTGAACGGCACCGGTATGCTCATCAGCGGCACGTCGGGCAGACTGGCGAAGTTGACGTCGCCCAGCAGCCAGGCCACGGCATAGCCGAGCGTCAAGCCGATGACAATCGCACCGAGGCGCAAAAATGGCACATCGACGCGGTTCAACACGACAATGGTGCCCAGGACCAATGCCGCCAGCCCCAGGTGGCTGGCCGCACCGAGATCCGCCGCACCGAAGCCGCCGGCGATGTCGGTCATCGCGACCTTGATCAGCGACAGGCCCATGAGGGTGATGATGGTCCCGGTCACCACCGGGGTGATGAGCATGCGCAGTTTGCCGATGAACTGGCTCAAGACGACTTCGATGAACGCCGCGAAAAAGCACACGCCAAAGATCGTCGAGAGGATTTCATCGGGGCCGCCACCTCGGGCCTTGACCATGAACCCGGCGCTGAGAATCACGCTGATGAACGAGAAGCTGGTGCCTTGCAGGCACAGCAGGCCGGAGCCGACCGGCCCGAAGCGCCGCGCCTGGACGAAAGTGCCCAGGCCCGAGACGAACAGCGCCATGCTGATCAGGTACGGCACTTCGCTTTGCAGGCCCAGGGCACTGCCCATGATCAGGGTCGGGGTGATGATGCCGACGAAACTCGCCAGTACATGTTGCAGCGCGGCGAAGACCGTGGCGGTCAGGTGCGGGCGATCGTCGAGGCCGTAGATCAGGTCGTTGTGGCGCGAGGGGGCTTTTTCAGAGGCGGTCATGGTGATGTGCGTGCCAAAAGGCGGGCCGGGTCAAAAATGGAGGCGCAGGATGCCAGAAAGACCATTTAGTGGCGAGCGATGAGTCCGCTGTCCCCTCAGACAAACGCCGCGAGCAAATCCTCTTCGAATGCCTTCTGCGCATCCCCCGGCACCTGCGCCCGATGCCGGGCCAGATGAAACGCCACCTCAAAACTCATGTCGCCACGGCGCACGCCCCTGAGCAAACCCTTGTCCTCCCAGCTCCTGGCAAAGTGACTCGGCAGATACCCCACATGCTTGCCAGAGAGAATGAAGGCGAGGGTGCCTTCGACCTGCTCCGAGCGCGCCGAACACAGCTTGCCCTGGAACGGTTCGTCGCAGCGCAGGAAGCGGTAAGGGTGATCGACCCGGTCGCAGGCCTGGAGTGCCTGATCGTCCGGCGCATCATCGGTAAACAACGGATGGCCGGGGGCGCAATACAAGTGCTGGGTTTCGGTGAACAGTTCGCGGTAGTCAAACGCGCTTTGCACCTGTGAGAAATAGCCGATCGCCAGGTCCAGCCGCTGTTGCAGCAGCAAGCGTTCCATGTCCCCGGGCATGGCACTGATCAATTCGATGCGTACCGATTCGTCCCGCTCGCGAAAGCGCCGGATAGCCTCGGCCACCCGTTGCAGCACCGATTGATCGAGCGCCTCGGACAACCCCAGCCGTACTTCGCCGATCAATCGACCCGCCACGCCGTTGGATTGATGGCGGAATGCTTCGATGGATTCGAACAACCCTCTCGTCGCGGTCAGCAGTCGTTCACCCTTGGGCGTGATCTTGAATCCGCCCTTGCCGCGACTGCACAACCGATAGCCGAGCCGGGTTTCAAGCTTGGCCATTTGCTGGCTGATGCTCGACTGGCTCAGGCCCAGTTCACCCTGGGCCGCGCTGAAACCGCCGCATTCGACCACGCTGACAAACAGCCGCAGCAGGTGCAGATCAAGATCGTGCAGTTGGCCGAGCATCAAACATTACTCCAGGATAAAGTCAGGATAACAATCTTTATATTTTACCAATGTATCCGACGCGGCATCCTGCAACCACTTCTTCCGGTCAGGTGTTCGTCATGGCTCCTCTATTCAAGCTGTGTTTACCCGCGCTGTTCCTCGCCATGGCCGTCCCGGTCCAGGCCGAGGACAAGGTGGTCAATCTGTACAGTTGGGCCGATTACGTGGCGCCGGAAACGCTGCAGCGGTTCGAGCAGGAAACCGGCATCCGCGTGCGTTACGACACCTTCGATGCTTCCGAAGTCCTGGAAACCAAATTGCTCACCGGTGGCAGCGGGTATGACGTGGTGGTGCCGTCGTCGAGTGTGCTGGCCCGCGGGCTGGCGGCCGGTGCGCTGAAGGAGATTCACCACGAAGGCCTCAAGGGCTACGCCAACCTCGACCAGGACTTGCTGGAAAAGCTCGCGGCCGTGGATCCTGGCAACCGTTATGGCGTGCCCTACACCTGGGGCACCCTGGGTTTGGGGATGAATGTCGAAGCGGTGACGCAGCGTTTGCCGAACGTGCCGCTCAACAGCCTGGACCTGCTGTTCAAGCCGCAATACGCCAGCAAGCTGAAAGACTGCGGCATTGCCATTCTCGATTCGCCCCAGGAAGTGATCGGTCTGGCCCTGCATTACCTGGGAAAAAATCCCTACAGCACCGACAAGGCCGATCTGTCAGCCGCCGAGGCGTTGTTGCATCAGCTGCAGCCCAATGTGCTGTACGTCGCCACCGGTCGGCAGATCAGCGATCTGGCCAACGGCAGCGTCTGCCTGGCATTGACCTATAACGGTGACGCCAGCATGGCCGCCGACCAGGCGCGCAAGGCCAACAAACCGTTCGAGGTGGCGTACCGGATTCCGCAGGAGGGCACGCTGGTCTGGCAGGACAACCTGGCGATTCCCAAGGATGCGCCTCATCCCGAAGCCGCCCGCGCCTTTATCGAATTCATGTTGCGCCCGGAATCCGTCGCGGCGCTGACCAATACGTTGTTCTTTGCCACGGCCAACCAGGCGGCGACGCCGCTGGTGGATGAGGCGGTGCGCAGCGATCCGGACATTTACCCACTGGCCGACGTGCGACAACGGCTGTACGCCGACCGCAGCATGAGCCTCAAGGACATGCGCCAGCGCACTCGCTTGTGGACCACTTTCCGTAGCCGCCAATAATAAGGAGCCTTCAATGGACGTCCCTGTGCAGAACGATCAAGCCCTCACCCGTGACAGCCTTTACGGAACAGCCGCCGAAAGCACCTACGCCGGTATCACCAGTTTCATGCGCCGTCGCTACAGCCGCGACTTGCGCGGAGTCGACGTGGCGGTCAGCGGGGTGCCGTTCGACACGGCGACCAGCAACCGCCCCGGCGCGCGTTTCGGACCGCGTGGGATTCGGGCCGCGTCCACCGGGATTGCCTGGGAGCGGCACTGGCCGTGGAACGTTCGATCCGTTCGACCATCTGGCGGTGGTCGACTACGGTGACTGCGACTTTGATTACGGCACGCCGCAGTCGATTCCGGAAAGCATCGAGGCGCACGCCGAGCACATCCTCAATGCCGGCAGCGCGATGCTGACGTTCGGCGGCGACCACTTCATCACCTATCCGTTGCTCAAGGCTCATGCCCGCAAACATGGTGCCTTGTCGCTGATCCACTTCGATGCCCACAGCGATACCTGGCCGGACGAGGGTGGCAAGCGCGTCGATCACGGCACCATGTTCTGGCACGCGGCCAGGGAAGGTCTGGTCGATCCGTCGCGGTCGGTGCAGATCGGTTTGCGCACCACCAATGACGATCATCAGGGGTTCGAGGTGCTGGATGCACGCCAAGTGCACCGCCGCGGGGTCGAGGGGATTGTCGAGGCGATTCGGGCGCGGGTCGGGGATAGTCCGGTGTACCTGACGTTCGACATCGACTGTCTCGACCCGGCTTTTGCCCCGGGTACCGGGACGCCGGTGTGTGGCGGCTTGAGCACGGTGCAGGCGCTGGAAATCCTCGGCGGCCTGCGCGGGATCAATCTGGTGGGGATGGACGTGGTGGAAGTGGCGCCGGCCTACGACTCTGCGGACATCACCTCATTGGCGGCGGCGACCCTGGCGATGGAGATGCTGTGCCTCTATGCGGCCAAACACAAGGTCGACCGGTAACACACACACACACACACACCTTGTAGGAGCTGGCTTGCCAGCGAAGGCGGCACATTCAACACAGATGCTGACTGACCCACCGCTTTCGCGAGCAAGCTCGCACACATGTTGATCTCCCACCTGTTGATCCGTATCAGGCCACCGGGATTATCGGCAGGTCCAGGGTTTGCGCCCCGGTAAACCGCGTCATCGATCCGGCAATGGATTCATGGGGCACGCCCATTGCCACGTCGCTGACGCCATCAAGCCGCAACACCTGCTCAGCGCTCAACCTCACCTCCAGCGCCCCCAACGTCGCATCCAGTTGCTCTCGGGTCCGCGAACCCAGAATCGGAATCAGCGCGGTGGTCGAACGCCGGGCCTTTTCCCGCAGCCAGGCAATGGCCACATGGGTCGGGCTGGCTTCCAGTTCCGCGGCGACGGCCAGCAAGGCGTCGAGCAGGGCGGTGTCCCGGGCGCTTTTCTCGGCGTGAACCAGCATGCCGAGTTTGGCCGCGCGGTTGTCACCATCGTTGCCGCGGTACTTGCCGGTGAGGAACCCGCCACCCAAGGGCGACCATAACGTCGCGGCCAGGCCGAGGGCTTCGGCCATGGGCAGTTGTTCCCGTTCGGCTGTGCGTTCGGCAAGGCTGTACTCGACCTGAATGGCAGCAATCGGCGCAAAGCCGCGCACCTCGGCCAGCAAGTCGGCCCGGGCGATGCGCCACGCCGGGAAGTTCGACAGCCCGGCGTAATGAATCTTGCCGGCGCGCACCAGATCGTCGAAACCCCGCAGGATCTCTTCCATGGGCGTTACGCCGTCGCTCATGTGCGCCCAGAACAGATCGATGTGATCGGTTTTCAGCCGTGTCAGGCTTTCTTCCACGGCACGGATCATATTCTTGCGGTTGTTGCCGGTGTGGGAAATGCCCGCAGCCGGTGTAGTCCCCAAGGTGTATTTGGTGGCGATGACCAGATGATCGCGTTCTGCGGCGATAAACTCGCTGAGCATGGCTTCCGATTGTCCACCTTGATAGCCGTTGGCGGTGTCGATGAAATTGCCACCGGCTTGCAGATAGCCGTCGAAGATGCGCTTGGCTTCGTCCCGTTCGGCGCCGTGCCCCCAGCCTGTGCCGAAGTTACCGGCGCCCAGCGCCAGTTCCGAGACCCGCAAGCCGGTTTTGCGGCCAAAAACTTTGTAATGCATGGGATGACTCCTGACAGGAAAGGCATTGGGCCGGGTTTGGATGCGGTTCGATATTTGATCAATATGATGATCATAATATAATCCGTCAAGACCCTTTTCCATCTGCTTCCTTGCCTTTCACACATAACGCTGTGGAGCGGGCGGCGATACGACTTGCCCGCGAAGGGGCCGTCACATTCAACGAATATATCGGCTGCCAGGACGCCTTCGCGGGCAAGCCCGCTCCCACAGGGGTATGTGTCCGGCTGGAGATCTCCCTGTAGCGAACGTGGCATACTGCCGCGCATGAATCCCGACTCCCCCCTCAGCGCCTGGCAGCACGCCATCGAACACAAGGGCTTCGTCCAGGACGAGGCCCAGGAACATGCGGTCTGGGCCTTGCAGAAATGCTACGAAGCCCTGCATGAAGGGCGCGCGCCGATCACCGGCGTTTACCTGTGGGGGCCGGTCGGACGCGGCAAGACCTGGTTGATGGACCAGTTCTACCAGAGCCTGCAGGTTCCGGCCCGGCGCCAGCACTTCCACCACTTCATGGGCTGGGTGCATCAGCGCTCGTTCCAGCTGACCGGCACCGCCGACCCGTTGCAGGCACTGGCCCGTGAACTGAGCCAGGAAGTGCGGGTGTTGTGCTTCGATGAACTGTTCGTCAATGACATCGGTGACGCGATCATTCTCGGGCGCTTGTTCCAGGTGATGTTCGAGCAGGGCGTGGTGGTGGTCTGCACCTCCAATCAACCGCCGGACCAACTGTACGCGGATGGCTTCAACCGCGACCGGTTCATGCCAGCCATCGCGGCGATCAAGCAGCACATGCAGGTGATCGAGGTTAATGGCGGCGAAGATCATCGCCTGCACCCGGGCACCGGTTTGCAACGTTACTGGGTCGCAACGCCCGGGCAGCCCGGCGCCTTGGCGGACGTGTTCAAGGCCCTGACCGTCGGCCAGTCGGTATCCAGTGAACCGATCAAGGTCGGCTACCGTACTCTCGAGGTGCTGCAGTCCAGTGACACCGTGCTCTGGAGCCGGTACTCCGACCTCTGTGAGCAGCCCTTTGCCGCGATGGATTTCATGGCGCTGTGCGACACCTTCAAGGCTATTCTGTTGAGTGAGGTACCCAACCTCAGCGCGCAGAAACGCGCCGGACGCATCGCCCGCGGTACTGAAGATGGCGTCGAGCGAGTGCTGGCGGGCGATCGCGAGTTGCCGCAGTTGTCGGTGAATGACGACGGTGTGCGGCGTTTCATTGCCCTGGTGGACGAGTGCTACGACCGTAAAGTGCCGCTGTACCTCGAAGCGCAGGTGCCGATGGAATCGCTCTACACCGAGGGTTATCTGGAGTTTCCGTTTCGCCGCACCCTCAGCCGTCTACAGGAAATGCAGTTGCAACGTTTCGCCGACGCTTGAAATTAGGGAGGAGCGAAGATGAATCAGCCGCTGTCGCACCATTTGCTGACCATGGCCTATCAGAACGCCTGGGCCAATCATCGACTCGCCGGGGCCTGGGGCCAGTTGAATGCGCAGGAGCTGACGGCGCCCAGGGTCAGTTTCTTCCCCAGCCTGCGCGCGACGCTCAATCACATCCTGACCTGTGACTGGTTTTATGTGGATGCACTGGAGCGGGAATTGCGCGGCGATGACCCGCATCCCGATTGCGCCGTGTTTTTCAAGCACGACGAGCCTTGCTCAACGGCCGCCGACCTCAAGCGCGAGCAAGCCCTGGTGGACCGGCGCCTGATTGCCTACTGTGAGCAAATGCGCGACGCAGACCTCGGCAAGATCGTGACCATCGCCCGTGACACGCCACAACATGACAGCCGTTTACGCCTGCTGTCGCACCTGTTCGAGCACCAGATTCATCATCGCGGGCAGGTGCATGCCATGCTCAGCGGCACCCCGGTCAAGCCGCCGCAACTGGACGAGTTTTACTGTGCCGGCGAGTCGGGATTGCGGGCGGCGGATTTCGCCGAGCTCGGGTGGACCGAGGCCTTGATCTGGGGGCATTGAAGTCTGTCAGCCAAAATATATGCTGAATGTGCCGCCGTCTTCGCCAGCAAGCCGGCTCCTACACGAGATCGGTGGCGTTCACCGGTCTGGTGTGCGCTGAAAATCCCCTGTAGGAGCTGGCTTGCCAGCGAAAGCGGTGGGTCAGTCAACATCTCTGCTGAATGTGCCGCCGCCTTCGCCAGCAAGCCGGCTCCTACTCGGGATCGGTCATTTCGGCTTGTAGGACTCGGTCACTTGCGCGGTTTGATCGTCCGGGACCCGGACCTCCGAGCCTTTGTTCTCCTGTGCCTGCTGTTGACTGAGCCGCAGGCTGTCGTAGTAATACCGCATCCGTTCTGCCCCGCCTTCGGCCAAGGCGTTGGCCGAGACGAACGTCATCAGGCCGGCGATGATCAGGGGTGTACGTTTCATGGTGGGCCTCCCATCAGGAATGTCGGGTACCTTTCGTCCATGATCCAGTGCAATGTCGAAAGTCCATTTTCTGCCGATTCCGTTAAGTGGGCGTTAAACCCTAGAGCTTCCAGTCCAGGCTCAGGGTGACTGTGCGCGGGTCGCCCCAGAACACGCCGTTGTAGAAACCGACGTTGTCGTAATACTTCTTGTCGAACAGGTTATCGACATTCAGCGAAGCGGACAGGTGCCGGTCGAACGCATACCGCGACATCAGCCTGACCACGGTATAAGCCTCCTGGCGGATTTTCGTGCTTTGAGTGATGACCTCACCGTCCGCGTCGCGTCCGATCGGGCGACGGGCGGCGCGGAACACCTCGCTCTGCCAGTTCACCGCGCCGCCCACGGTCAGTGCCTGCCAGTCGCCGGGGAGGCGATAGGCTGTGGAAAGGCGAAGCATATTCAGCGGCTGGTTGGTATTGGCGCGTTGCTTTTCGCCGTCGGCAGAGTGGGTGTAGGTGTAGCCGGCCGTCATGTTCCAGCCGGCCATGACCTCGCCGGAAACCTCGGCTTCGAAGCCCTGGACCTTGTTGCCTTTCCCGCCTGACTTGAAGAATTCCTCGCGGGTCACCGGGTCCGGCGGCACTGAGTCGTCGAGTTCCGCGACGTTGTCCTGTTTGCTCCAGAACAGCGCGGTGGCCAGGTTCAGGCGTTCTTCCAGGAGGCTGCCCTTGAGCCCCAGCTCATAGTTGCTGCCCACCACCGGCTCGAGGTATTTGCGGTTGCTGTCGCGATTGGACTGCGGTTTGAAAATGTCGGTGTAGCTGACATACACGGTGTATTCGGGGGTGAGGTCGTAAAGCAGCCCGGCGTATGGCGTCCAGATGTCGTTGTGTTGCTGGTGGGTGGCATCGACGCTGCTCAGCTGCAGGTTGGCGTCGTAGCTGTTGGTCCGGTTCGACGCTTTCCAGCTGCCATAACGACTGCCGAGCACAGCGTGCAGCTCGTCGGTCAGACTCAGGCGAGTGGCCAGATAGCCGGCCTTCTGACGGGTACTGTCTTTTGCACCTGTAAGACTGGTGACGGTATCGGGATACTTGGCGATGTTGCCCATGTATTTCCAGTCGGGAATGCTCAAGTAGTCCGGCGGCAGTGCGCCTTCGACCAGGAAGGGGCTTTCTTCGCTGCGTTCGGCTTCGCCATACCCGAGCATCATTTCGTGCTCCCGTCCGAACAGCGAGTAGGGGCCCGCCACGTTGAAGTCATAAGCCTTCATTTTCTGCGTCCCGAGCATGTGGCCCGTGTAGGCGGTCATGCCACTGCGGTCCTCGTTCGGGTAGCCGGCTCCGCCGTAATACAACTTGCCGTCGGTATCGCTTTCGCGGTGGGTGTAGGCCGCTTTGAAATGCCAGCCGGCGCCGAGTTGCTGCTCCAGCGTGGCGAATGCCGTCTGGTCCTTGATCGGCCAGGAACTCCAGGACGTCGCCATATTGGTGGAACGTCCCAGGTTGGCTTTGCCGCCGTCGGAGTTCCAATACGGCAAGGTGCCATAGGAGGAGCCCTGCACGTGTTTGTTCTGATAGTCGTAACCCACGGCCAGCACGGTGTCGTCAGTCAGGTCGGCTTCGAGAATGCCGTAGCCGACTTCCCGTTGTTGCTGGTACTTGTCGCGGTATGAACCGGCGTCGCGATAGGCCAGCACGCTGCGCCCGCGCAGTCGGCCGTCGAACGCCAGCGGGCCGCCGACATCCAGGTAGCTGTAATAGTCGTCATAACTGCCGCCACTGGCACCGGTCTGGACTTGCCACTGCGCGGTCGGTCGCTTGCGCACCATGTTGATGGTGGCCGACGGGTCGCCCGCACCCGTGGTCAGGCCGGTCGCACCGCGAACCACTTCAATGCGGTCGTAGATGATGGTGTCCGAATCGGACTTCATGTAGCTGAAGGTGTTGAGCATGCCATCGACCTGGAAATTGCTGATCGTGTAGCCGCGCGAGGAATAGCTGACCCGGTCCGAGTCGTTGTGCTGCACCACCACGCCGGTGGTCTGGCTCATGGCTTCGGACAGCGAGCCGAGCTTGAAGTCGTCCATTTGCTGACGGGTGACCACGGACACCGATTGCGGCGTTTCCTTGATCGACAGGTTCAGGCGGGTGGCCGTGCTCATGGCGCCGGTGGTGTACGACTCGGTGTTTTCGGTGGTACTGGCCAACCCCAGGGCGGACACCTGGGTGGCGTCCAGTTCGAGGGTGCTGCCGGGTGCTTGATCAGAACCGGTTTCAGCCAGCAGCTCGGGGCACAGGGCGACACTGCACAGGCCCAGGGTAAAGGTCATGGAACGGGTGATAGGCGCGAACATCGCAGCCGACTCCTTGTCTTCGAGGGAAAATTTCCGTTTGCTCAAAGACGAAGGGGAGGGCGGGGATTTAGCCTTAAACGAGAATAATTATTATCTTAGGAGTCTGCTGTAAGAAGAATCCCTGTGCAGGAGCGAGCTTGCTCCGGGCGGCGCTCCGACGATGGACTCAAGAACACCGCTTTGTGCAGGAGCGAGCTTGCTCGCGATGGATTCAAGAGCGTCGCGTTCATCCAGTCAGCACGCGTTATCGTTAACGTCCATCGCGAGCAAGCTTGCTCCTACTTCTGCACGACTTCCGGTGCGACTGGCAATGCCTTGGGCTTGATCAGGCTGAAGTCGATCAGCGGCCGCTGTTGACGCTCGTAGGGGTTACCGATCATCAAGGGCCGGGGCTTGAAGCTGTCGCTGACCAGGCTCTTGCTGCGATCGAGTTCATCGAAGCTGAGCCCCGCGAGATCGGCCCAGGTATGAATCAGGTGCGAACTGCTGTACGGCCGCCCCAGATCGCCGGCAAAGCTCCAGTCATGGGTTTCGCGCCATTTCGGCGAGGCCCAGGCCACGAACGGAATGGTGTACATCGGCGCCGTCGGCTTGCTTTCGTTGCGCCCCAGGGTGCCATGGCCAGGGGAGTCGAATACATCTTCCCCATGGTCGGAAAGGTACAACAGGAACCCGTTCGGATCGGATTTGGCGTAGTCCTTGATCAGGCTCGAGACCACAAAGTCGTTGTACAGCACCGCATTGTCGTAGCTGTTATAGGTCGGCAATTGATCATCGCGCACGCCTGGCGGAACGCCCTGGCGGTCCTTGAACTTGTCGAAGGTCGATGGGTAACGGTATTGGTAGCTCATGTGCGTGCCGAGCAGATGCACGACGATCAGCTTGCGCGGCGCGGCGTCGGTCAGGGCCTTGTTGAACGGCTCGATCACATCGCCATCGTACTGGGCGGCGTTCTGGTTGCGGTTGTTGTTCAGGTACACCTGCTCGTCGGCCTGCTGGGAGAAGGTCGTCAACATGGTGTTGCGCTTGGTCATGGTCTGTTGGTTGGTGATCCAGAAGGTCTTGTAGCCCGCCTGTTTCATCATGCTCACCAGCGACGGGGTCGACAGGTACAGCTCCGGGTTGTCTTCGTCGGCGAACGTCAGCACCTGTTGCAACGCTTCGATGGTGTAGGGGCGCGGGGTGATGACGTTATCGAAGACCGCCAGCTGATCCTTGAGCTTGTCCAGCTCCGGCGTGGTTGCCCGAGGGTAGCCGTACAGGCTCATGCGCTGACGGTTGGTGGACTCACCGATCACCAGTACCAGCGTTGACGGCTGATCGGCCGCCGAGTCCTTGAGGTTGTGCAGCGGCGGGATCTTGCTCGCGCTGGTGAGCATGTCCTGCATGCCGGCCAGGGTGTCAAGGTAGCGGTGATAGGCCACGGCCATCTGCCAGGGCACGGCGGGCTCGACGCGGGTCTCGAACTTCTCGAAACCGTCGGCAAAGTTACCGGTGCGCAGGGTCTGCTTGACCAGCGGGTAACCGATCACGGCCACCAGAATGGCGGTTGCTGCGACCAGTGCCTGCCCGCGGGGCAGGTACACCGGACGCAAGCGCGTCCACAGGAACCAGGCGAACAGCGTGTGGGCGACGAAGGCCGCCACCATCCACCAGGCGAAGTACTGGGTCATGTACTCGCCCGCTTCAGAGATGTTCGACTCGAACATGATGAAGATGACGCTTTGGGAGAATTCCTGCTGGTAAATGAAGAAGTAGCCCAGGCTCGCCATGGAGCAGGCCCACAGCACCACACCGATCAGCGCGGCCAATACCCGGGTCTGTTTAGGGAACAGCAGCATCGGCGCCAGCCAGATGGCGCTCATGATAAAGGCCTGGCGGAACCCGGTGAAACCGGAGGTGCCCGTCAGCTGGATCAGTAGTTGGGTAATACCGGAAAAATACCAGAAGAACAAAAACAGCCAGAGTAATCCTGCCCAATCAAAACCTTTCGCAGACGTGGTGCTGCGTTTAAACAAAGCCATTCATCGCTCCAACCTGCAATCACTGTCTTCGCCGAGACGTGAATATCACCGACGAACGGGGGGCGCGCGGATACCGAGCGGCCACAATGAGCCGAAGTATCAAGATGTTAGTGTGAAAAAAGTGTGATTGCCGGACGGTCAGGCATCGGGGCGTATTGGAAGCAGCAGAAGGCCGCTTCCGATTCAAGCGGAGGTGTCAGGCGTGGGGAGCGCGCTGCGTGACGGGCCAGGACTGAGCCTGAGCATCTTGTGTCAGCAGGCGCAGTTGCGCGACTTCCTGCCTCAACTGGTCGCGTTCGTCTTTCAACTGGCGCAGTTCATCGCGACGGATCGTGACGTAAAGGGTTTGTGCTGGCCGTGCTGCTAGTAATGTGCCCATTGCTCACCTCGCAAATGGCTGATTCAACTGTAAATCCGCTCCGACGTCGGATGCTGACTTACTATCGCGCGATTTTGATTTCTTTTGTCCAAGAATGGAACTTTTTTATTTTTCATGGTCGCTGTGTCTTCGGCACGATTTCTGACGTTATCAGTCTGGATCGGGCACAATGCCCGGAAACTTCGTCCCGCCGCTCTGGACTAACCCACATTAGTCGCGTTGGGCTATAACCTTTGACACACTTTATTTGTAGTAGGGAGCATCAACACATGCAACTCGGGATTATCGGACTGGGCCGCATGGGCGGCAATATTGCGCGGCGCTTGATGCTCAACGGGCACACCACCGTTGTTTACGACCGCAATACCGCTTTCGTCGAAAACCTGAGCGAAGACGGCGCCACCGGCGTTGCCGACCTGCCAGCCCTGGTTGCCGGCCTGGCCAAGCCACGGGCGGTCTGGGTCATGTTGCCGGCCGGCGCACCGACCGAAGACACCATCGACACCCTGAGCACATTGCTCGAAGCCGGCGACACCATCATCGACGGCGGCAACACTTTTTATAAGGACGACATCCGCCGGGCGAAAACCCTGGCGGAAAAAGGCCTGCACTACATCGACGTCGGCACCTCGGGCGGCGTCTGGGGCCTGGAACGTGGTTACTGCATGATGATCGGCGGCGATGCCGAGACCGTTAAACGTCTCGATCCGCTGTTCGAAAGCCTGGCCCCTGGCCTGGGCGACATTCCGCGGACCAAGGACCGCAAGTCCGATGACGATCGCGCCGAACGGGGTTATATCCACGCCGGTCCGGCCGGTTCCGGGCATTTCGTGAAGATGATCCACAACGGCATCGAATACGGCATGATGCAGGCCTTCGCCGAAGGCTTCGACATTCTCAAGACCAAAGCCAGCACCAACCTGCCGGAAGACCAGCGTTTCGACCTGAACGTCGCCGACATCGCCGAAGTCTGGCGTCGTGGCAGCGTGGTCTCGTCCTGGCTGCTCGACCTGACCGCCGACGCACTGGCCAGCGATCCGAAACTCGATGGGTATTCCGGTTCGGTGGCCGACAGCGGTGAAGGTCGCTGGACCATCGAAGCCGCCATGGAGCAATCGGTTCCTGTACCGGTGTTGTCGAACTCGCTGTTCTCCCGCTACCGTTCGCGCGGCCAAGGCACCTTTGGCGACAAGATTCTCTCGGCCCAGCGCTTCGGCTTCGGCGGCCACGTGGAGACTGCGAAGAAATGACCCGTCTGATCCGCAATAAATCCAAGGCAGAACCCGCACCACCGACCACGCTGTTCCTGTTCGGTGCCCATGGTGACCTGGTCAAGCGTCTGCTGATGCCGGCGCTGTACAACCTGAGTCGCGACGGTCTGCTTGGGGATGGACTGCGGATCATCGGCGTTGACCACAACGCCATCAGCGATGAAGACTTCGCGAAAAAACTCGAAGACTTCATTCGCGCCGAAGTGGCCTCCAAGGTCGGCAAAGGTGATCAAGCCCTTGATCCGGTGTTGTGGGCCAAATTGGCGAAAGGCATCAGCTACGTCCAGGGCGATTTTCTGGACGACAGCACTTATCAAGCGTTGGCGGCGAAAATTGCCGACAGCGGCACGGGCAACGCGGTGTTCTACCTGGCCACCGCGCCGCGTTTTTTCAGTGAAGTGGTGCGCCGTCTTGGCGCCGCCGGTTTGCTGCAAGAGACGCCTGAAGCCTTCAGAAGGGTGGTGATCGAAAAACCGTTCGGTTCCGATCTGCCGACCGCCGAAGCCTTGAACGCTTGCCTGCTCAAGGTCATGACGGAAAACCAGATCTACCGGATCGATCACTATCTGGGCAAGGAAACCGTGCAGAACATTCTGATCAGCCGGTTCTCCAACAGCCTGTTCGAAGCGTTCTGGAACAATCATTACATCGACCACGTGCAGATCACCGCCGCGGAGACCGTCGGCGTGGAAACCCGTGGCAGTTTTTATGAACACACCGGCGCCCTGCGGGACATGGTGCCCAATCACCTGTTCCAGTTGTTGGCGATGGTGGCCATGGAGCCGCCGGCAGCCTTTGGCGCCGATGCGGTTCGCGGCGAGAAAGCCAAGGTGGTCGGCGCGATTCGCCCCTGGTCGGTCGAGGAGGCTCGGGCCAACTCGGTCCGTGGCCAATACGCATCCGGTGAAGTCGACGGCAAGCTGTTGCCGGGGTATCGCCAGGAAAACAACGTGGCGCAAGACAGCAACACCGAAACCTACGTGGCACTCAAGGTCATGATCGATAACTGGCGCTGGGTCGGCGTGCCGTTCTACCTGCGCACCGGCAAGCGCATGAGCGTACGCGACACCGAGATCGTCATCTGTTTCAAGCCGGCGCCTTACGCGCAGTTCCGCGATACCGAGGTCGATGAGTTGCAGCCGACCTATCTGCGGATCCAGATCCAGCCAAACGAAGGCATGTGGTTCGATCTGCTGGCGAAACGGCCAGGCCCAGCGCTGAAGATGGCCAATATCGAACTGGGGTTTGCCTACAAGGATTTCTTTGAAATGCAGCCGTCCACCGGCTATGAGACCCTGATCTACGACTGCCTGACGGGCGATCAGACGCTGTTCCAGCGCGCCGACAATATCGAGAATGGCTGGCGCGCCGTGCAGCCGTTCCTCGATGCCTGGCAGCAGGACGCGAGCGTGCAGAGCTACGCGGCCGGTGAAGACGGGCCGCAGGCCGCAGAAGACCTGCTGGCCCGCGACGGTCGCGTCTGGCACGGCCTCGGATGAGCGAGCCGACGCAACACCCCATCCGGTTTTTGCTCAGTGACATGGACGGCACGTTGCTGCTGCCCGACCACAGCCTCAGCCAGCGCACCCTCGAAGCGGTCCGTTCGTTGCGCGAGGCGGGCGTGCTGTTCAGCCTGGCCACCGGTCGTCCGCCCAAAGCCATGCTCCAGCAGATCGAAGCCCTGGGCGTCGACCTGCCGACGGCGGCGTTCAATGGCGGCACCCTGGTCCATCCCGACGGCAGTATCCTGGTCGCGCATTACTTGCCGGCCACAGCCGCGCTGACCACCTTGACGCTGTTTGCCGACCTGCCGGATATCGAAGTCTGGGTGTTCAGCGGCGGCGACTGGCTGGCGAAAGATCCCTCCGGGCCCATGGTGCCGCGCGAGCAGCATGGCCTGGGATATCCGCCGGTGATGGTGGAGAGCTTCGAGCCGTATCTGGAGCAGATCGACAAGATCGTCGCCGCCAGTCACAACACCGAACTGTTGATCGAACTGGAAGCGCAATTGCTGCCCAAGGTCGAGGGGCAGGCTCAGGTTTCACGTTCACAACCGGTGTACCTGGATGTGACTGCAATGAAAGCGAACAAGGGCGAAGCGCTGGCGACACTGGCCGAATTCCTCGGTGTGCCCCTGGAGCAGACGGCAGCTTTGGGCGATGGCGGCAACGATCCGGCGATGTTTCATCGCGCCGGGTTGTCGATCGCCATGGGGCAGGCCGAAGAGGCGGTGCAGCGCCAGGCGCACGTGGTGACCGGGACCAACACCGAAGAGGGCGCCGCCCAGGCGATCGAGCGCTACATACTCCCTCGCTAACGACACAAAACCCTGTGGGAGCGGGCTTGCTCGCGAAGGCGGTGTGTCAGTCACAAGTGTTATGTCTGAAAAGCCG
>NZ_MULM01000086.1:0-20721 GCF_002029345.1 Pseudomonas sp. VI4.1 | reverse complement strand
AGCGGCGTGTCGACCGCGCCCTTGATCGTCAGGCGGTAGCTGTCCGGATCGATGCTGGTGGGGAAATTGGCCAGGTGGTAACGCACGAAAAAGGCGTCGTTGGGCGTGATCGGCCCATCGTTGAAGACAGGGAATGGCGTCTCCAGGTGCGGCGGGCGAGTGGTCACCAGGGTCAGCGGGCGTTTTTGCGGATATTGCACCAGCGGTCGCGGGCCAGCCGCAAAGGTCACGTCTTCGGCGTTTTCGTCGGCCGCCTCGGGTTCGGCGGCGGCCTTGGCCAGGCTTGCCAACGGCGAGGCCGCCAAAGCCAGGGTCAAGGCATCGCGCAGCACGCGTCGACGGCTCGGCGCGGCGTTATCCACAAAACTGAACTTCATCCTGCACGCTCTCCATGATTGTTCACCGGATGCAACTGACAGTCTCCCGTCAGGACGGAGAGGCATCTGTCAGTGGTTTTTGCTCGACTGTTCGATGTCGGCGAGCAAACCAGTATCGTCATGGAGGCGTCGACTGCTTCTCATTGAGCGACAGTCACAATGCATTTGATGACAGCGTGGCTTTTGATGACACCGTGCTACGGGGGGGAGCCCTGAGCGGGTTCAGGCAAGTTTCGCCCACTCGTCACGCTGCATCACCTCGACGATGATCGGCACGGGCGACATCAGGTGGGTGCGCATCAGGCTCGTCGCCCGCGCGGTATCGCGGGCGAGGATGGCTTCGACCAGCGCGGCATGCTCCTTGCGCTTCAACTCCAGGGCTTCTTCGGAGAACACCGTTTGCGTCAGCCACAAGTGACGATAGCGCTCGGCCTGATCGAACAGGTAGGTGCGCGCCTGGAGTAAATGCCTGGAGCCGCAACCGGCGGCAATGGCGCTGTGGAAGGCTTTGTGCCGTTCATCCCAGACGTCGAGCACCCTCTCGCGGGTCGTCACGTCCATGACTTTCGACAACGTATGGGACTGGGCCAGGATCTGGGCTTCCCAGGCGTCATCCCCCCGCTCGATGGCCAGGCCGACGATCATGGCTTCCAGATTGGCGCGGGCATCATAGATATCCTGCATCTCTCGCAGCGACATGGGCGCGACCCGGTAGCCTTTCTGGCTGATGACCACCACCAGGTGCTCGGCCACCAGTTGCGAAAGGGCTTCGCGCAGCGGGCCGACACCCAGGTCATAGCGCTCCTTGAGCCCGCTCATGAGCAGTTTCTCACCGGGTTTGAACACGCCACGGATGATGTCCAGCTTGAGCCGCTCATACCCGCTGAATGCAGAGTTAAGCCTGGGGGTGAGGCTATCCAAGGTGCTGCTCCTAAAATCGCCAAAAACCAATCATACCCAAACATCTATCAGACGAAAAACTTTCGACTAAAATCGGTTTTGTCGCCTAAACATAAAAATGTAGACATTTTTAATTTATGACGATACTTTTGCTCCAAGCCTGATCCAGACCCCTGCTGGAAGGCGCCAATCACTACCTTTTGCCCAGGAGCCGCCATGAACGCCTTTACTCAGATTCGGGACCTTGTGATGCCGCTGCCATCCGACAGCAAGGGCTTCACCCTCGCCCCCTCCCGCCAGTCGCCGCGGCTGCTGGAGTTGAAGTTCAACAAGGAAACCGTCGACGCGTTCATCAAGGCGGTGGCCGAGTGGCCGGTCCAGGCATTGGAGTACAAGTCGTTCCTGCGCTTTCGGGTCGCGCAAATCCTTGACGAACTGTGCGAAGGCACCCTGCGCCCGGTGCTGGTCAATACCATCCTGGACCGCGCCACCGGCGGCATGCTGATCACACCGGAAGGTCTGGACGACGTGTCCCAGGCCGATGACATGGTCAAGTTCTCCTCGGCCGTCGCCCACCTGATCGGCCGCTCCAACTTCGATGCCATGAGCGGCCAGTTCTACGCGCGCTTCGTGGTGGTCAACACCGACAACTCCGACAGCTACCTGCGCCAGCCACACCGGGTGATGGAACTGCACAACGACGGCACCTTCGTCCAGGAGCGTACCGACTACGTGATGATGATGAAGATCGACGAGCAGAACATGGAAGGCGGCAACTCCCTGCTGCTGCACCTGGACGACTGGGAAGATCTGCAGCACTACTACACTCACCCGTTGGCCCGCCGTGAAATGCGCTTCACCGCACCGCCGAGCAAGAACGTGCGTGAAGACGTGTTCCACGCGGTGTTCGACAACGATGCCGAAGGTCGCCCGACCATGCGCTACATCGACCAGTTCGTGCAGCCCAAGGACTTCGAGGAAGGTATCTGGCTGAACGCCATGAGCGAATCCCTGGAAGGCTGCCCGCAGAAGTTGTCGGTACCGGTGCCGATCGGCAGTTTCGTGCTGGTCAACAACATGTTCTGGCTGCACGGCCGCGACCGCTTCACCGCCCACCAGGGCCTGCGTCGTGAACTGATGCGCCAGCGTGGCTACATCAGCTACCAGAAAACCCTGTACCAGCGTGGTCAGTAAGGTTTGCCAGGCTGAGCTGAACTGACCAGGGCCACCCCCGTGGCCCTGGTCGTGCTTCCAACGAAAACCTAATCCAGGTGGGTGCAATCCAATGGCTGTGTACGACTTCATCATCATCGGCGGCGGCATTGTGGGCATGTCCACGGCGATGCAACTGACCCAGGTTTACCCCGACGCAAAAATCCTCCTGCTGGAGAAAGAGTCCGGCCCGGCCATGCACCAGACCGGCCACAACAGCGGCGTGATCCATGCCGGCGTCTACTACACCCCGGGCAGCCTGAAGGCGCGCTTCTGCCTGGAAGGCAACAAGGCCACCAAGGCTTTCTGCGACAAGCACGGCATCCCTTATGACGAGTGCGGCAAACTGCTGGTGGCCACCAACGCGCTGGAAATGGAGCGCATGGGTGCGTTGTGGGAGCGCACTGCAGCCAATGGCATCAAGCGCGACTGGCTGACGGCCGCCGAACTGCGTGAGCGCGAGCCGAACATCGTCGGCCTGGGCGGTATCTTCGTGCCTTCGAGCGGCATCGTGAACTACGCCCAGGTCACCGCCGCCATGGGCCGCGAATTCCAAGCCGCCGGTGGCGAGATCCGCTACAACAGTGAAGTGCTCGCCATCGATGAGCGTCCCGATGAAGTGGTGCTGCGCACCGGCAACCAGGAGCACCATGGCCGCTTCCTGATCACCTGCTCGGGCCTGATGGCCGACCGCGTGGTGCGCATGCTCGGGATCGAGCCCAATTTCATCATTTGCCCGTTCCGGGGCGAGTACTACCTGCTGCCCAAGCAACACAACCAGATCGTCAACCACCTTATTTACCCGATCCCGGATCCGGCCATGCCGTTCCTCGGCGTGCACCTGACCCGCATGATCGACGGCACCGTCACCGTCGGCCCCAACGCAGTGTTGGCGATGAAGCGCGAAGGCTATCGCAAGACCGATTTTTCGCTGACCGACATGTTCGAAACCCTGACCACCCCGGGCGTTCTCAAGGTGCTGAAGAAGAACCTGCGCCCCGGCCTGATCGAGCTGAAAAACTCGCTGTTCAAGGGCGGCTACCTCAAGCAGGTGCAGAAGTATTGCCCGAGCATCGTCAAGAGCGACCTGACCCCCTACCCGGCCGGTGTCCGCGCCCAGGCGGTCTCGCTGGACGGCAAGCTGATCGACGACTTCCTGTTCGTCAACACCGCCCGCAGCGTCAGCGTCTGCAACGCCCCGTCGCCGGCTGCGACCTCGGCCATTCCGATCGGCGCGTACATCGTCGACAAGGTCCGCGAGCAGCTCGCCAGCACCGGCGCCAGTTTCGTCAAACCGGTCAACGCCGCTCGGCCCGCCCCTCTGGCGGCATCCGTCGCAACCACCCAGTCACTGTAACCAGCAGCCACTGTAACCAGCAGCGAGGAATTTTGCGTGCAACTCAACGATCCGAAACTGTTCCGCCAGCAAGCCTATATCGATGGTGCATGGGTCGATGCCGACAACGGCCAGACCCTCAAGGTCAACAACCCGGCCACCGGTGACATCATCGGCAGCGTGCCGAAGATGGGCGCGGCCGAGACCCGTCGCGCCATCGAAGCCGCCGACAAGGCGCTGCCGGCCTGGCGCGCCCTGACCGCCAAGGACCGCGCCAACAAGCTGCGCAAGTGGTTCGATCTGATGATGGCCAACCAGGAAGACCTGGCCCGCCTGATGACCCTCGAACAAGGCAAGCCACTGTCCGAATCCCGTGGCGAAATCGCTTACGCCGCCTCCTTCCTGGAGTGGTTCGGCGAAGAAGCCAAGCGCGTCTACGGCGACATGATCCCCGGTCACCAGGTCGACAAGCGCCTGATGGTGCTCAAGCAGCCGATCGGTGTCACGGCCGCCATCACGCCGTGGAACTTCCCGTCGGCGATGATCACCCGCAAGGCCGGCCCGGCCCTGGCCGCCGGTTGCACCATGGTCCTCAAGCCGGCCTCGCAAACGCCCTACTCGGCCCTGGCCCTGGCGGAACTGGCCGAGCGCGCCGGTATTCCCAAAGGCGTGTTCAGCGTGGTCACCGGCAGTGCCGGCGAAGTCGGCGCCGAGCTGACCGGCAACCCGATCGTGCGCAAGCTGACCTTCACCGGCTCCACCGAAATCGGCCGTCAGCTGATGGTCGAGTGCGCCAAGGACATCAAGAAGGTCTCGCTGGAACTGGGCGGTAACGCACCGTTCATCGTGTTCGACGACGCCGACCTGGATGCCGCCGTCGAAGGCGCGCTGATCTCCAAGTATCGCAACAACGGCCAGACCTGCGTCTGCGCCAACCGCCTGTATATCCAGGACGGCATCTACGACGCCTTCGTCGAAAAACTCACCGCGGCCGTGGCCAAGTTGAACATTGGCAACGGCCTGGAAAACGGCGTCACTACAGGTCCCCTGATCGATGCCAAGGCCATGGCCAAGGTCCAGGAACACATCGCTGACGCCGTCAGCAAAGGCGCGCGCGTGGTGGCCGGCGGCAAGCCGCATGCCCTGGGCGGCACCTTCTTCGAGCCGACCGTGCTGGTCGATGTTCCGCGCAACGCCGCCGTCGCCAAGGAGGAAACCTTCGGCCCGCTGGCACCGCTGTTCCGTTTCAAGGACGAAGCCGATGTGATCGCCATGGCCAACGACACCGAATTCGGCCTGGCGGTCCTACTTCTATGCCCGTGACCTGAGCCGTGTGTTCCGGGTGGGCGAAGCGCTGGAGTACGGCATCGTTGGCGTCAACACCGGGATCATCTCCAACGAAGTGGCGCCGTTCGGTGGCATCAAGGCCTCGGGCCTGGGCCGCGAAGGGTCCAAGTACGGCATCGAGGACTACCTGGAAATCAAATACCTGTGCATCGGTATCTGACTCACCCCACCTGGTCGCTGAGCGGCAGGGTCCCCCTACTCCGCCGGCATGGGTTTTACTCATGCCAGCGGTGTCTTGCGCACCCCTTCAGCGAATACCGGTACCCGCCATGGACTCCGGCGACCACTGAGCCGTCGACAAAGGATCGATGTACTTGATGCCGCCGTGAGGACCTACCACGCCATTGATGTTGTAGGAACCGCGCACCAGGTCGTAGGTCATGAAAGGGGTAGCATCCGGAACCAGCTGGTCGTAACTCTGGCTGAGGAAGGCGAAGGAACCCCGATAAAGCTTGTCGCTCGCGCCGTACTGATCGGAGGCCAGAGCCGCCCAGCTGTCTTCATCCAGATAGAAGCGGCGCTTCTGGAAGATGTGCTGCGCCCCCGCCTTGAGAGTGCCCTCCACCACCCAGACGCGATGTTTCTCCCAACGTACGAAGTCGGGCGCGAGGAAGTTGGGCGTGGTCAACAACTTGGGATCCTGGGCGTAGGTCAATTTGTAGGTGTTGTAGGGCACGATCATTTCTTGCTTGCCCAATAGATTCCAGTCGTAAAGCTCCATGGCGCGGGCGGTACCGGGGTTAGGCGTGTCGAAGGCCAGGATCGATAACGGTTTGACGCGACGCTGGCCAGGCAGGTACTTCCAGGCGCGGCCCGCCTGCTGCACCGGGTTGGCGGCATTTTTAAGCATGATCGACTCGCCGGCCCGGCCCGCAGGGCCGGTATAGGACAACTTCATCTGGTAGTAAATGTCGGTGTTGTTGATGGGCCTGGACAGATTTTCATAAATCGGGAAGGAGACGAGTGCCCGGCCGGTGACCATCAGGCTCGACACGCCTGCCGAATCAACACTCCAGGAATCGTACTTGGAGTCGATGGTGACCCCTTGGTAGCGCAGCAAGAAGTTCCACATTGCCTCGGCCCCCGATTGCGGAATCGGGAAGGGTACGCCGGGCAGTACGTTGTCGATGGCCAACCCGCCCTGGAGGGACTTGGCCCTGGTGGCATTTATCTGGCTGTTACCCAGCACTGTTTGTGGCAGTGCCACGGTTCGATGGGTCGGATACACGTCGATACGGTAGCCAGGGTAACGCTTGGCCAAATGCGCGGTGGTGGCGGTGAGCATGTGCTTGTACCGGTCGACGTTTCTACCATCGATCACCAGCAGCGGTTTTTCACCGGCATAGGGGTCCGGGCGCATGTTATCGCCCGCCTTGAAACCGGCCGGAGCGGTGGTCAGGCCACCGTTATAAGCCGGGATGGAGCCATCGGCATTGCCGGCCTGTTC
Source organism: Pseudomonas sp. VI4.1 (assembly GCF_002029345.1). Classification (NCBI taxonomy): domain Bacteria; kingdom Pseudomonadati; phylum Pseudomonadota; class Gammaproteobacteria; order Pseudomonadales; family Pseudomonadaceae; genus Pseudomonas; species Pseudomonas sp. VI4.1. The sequence goes on along the minus strand of NZ_MULM01000086.1, from coordinate 14,102 downwards.
GGCACCTGTCAGGGTCAGGCTGGCGCCCAGCCGAGCGGCTTCCTGGCTCGACACGGAAGCCTGGGCATGAATGGCCAGCGCCATGATGAGCGACACAGCCAGTGGACTTTTCACGAATTTCATCTTGTTATTCTCCTGCCTGGTAGCCCAGGCAACTCGTGAATCAGAAAGAGGTCTTCAGCGTCAGGTACACGGCCCCTCGGTCTTGAATGCTCGCGCTACCGCCGGAGAAGCTCGAATAGCCACCGCCATAACACGCATAGTTCTGGTTGCCGCTGAACACGCTGGGCGTGGAGCCGTCGCCGCTGCCGGAATTGTCTTCACCAGTATTCGTGCCGCTGGTATTGCACTTTTCGGTCTTGCCGAAAGCGTCCACGTACTTCAGGTCGACAAAGTACTGGTTGTACACAACGGCACCGACGCCGATCGAATAGTTGCCGGTGTTTTTCGCACCGCCGGCGGATACGGGTGATACGCCGGCAAGGCCCAGGTTGATGGACATCGGCATGTTGAGGTCGACACCCGGGAGCACCTGGGTCCAGGTCGGCGTGAAGTTGGCAGCGATACCCCAGTTGTCCCGCGTTGGCGCATCGATGCCACGGTAGCTGCCGTTGCCCTTGTAGAGCGCCGCGTTCTTGCTATCGAGCTTGAGCAGATTGCTGTAATACAGCTCGGTGAGCAGGCTTGCCGAATTGAACAGCGGTGTCTTGGGAAAAGCCCACAGGCCATTGAGCGTCCAGTGCAGCGTGTCACCGGTGGCGCTCATGCTGTCGCCCTTGCTCGGGGTGTCATAGACAATACCGGTCTGCGCCGTACGCACAGGCAACAGACCCAGGCCGGCACCCAGCCCCAACGGATCGGTGGAGCTGAGAGTGGCCGGAATGCTGGCAAGCGGCATGTTGTGACGCACGCTCAGGTCGGAGCCGACACTGACGCCGGAAAAATCCTTGGACAGGCTCAGACCAATGATGTGGATATTGTCGGCATAGGCCAATTGATAGGTATTGGTCCCCTCCGAGTTAAGCGTATTGACGCCAGCCGGCACGATACCCACTGGCGGGGTCCCATCGGGGTTGGCCGAACTGATCCCCCTGACGTCCAGCCACGCCTGCGGCAGAATATCGGAGGTATTGCGGTAGTAGAAACCGAGGGTACCGTCCAGCCAGGCCGGTGACCACTTGGCCATTACGCCCCAGTCTCCGCTGTTGCCCGGTGTCAGATCATGACCACGACGCACGCTGTTGATCGCGCTGCAAGGCGACAGGCCGCACCCCAAAGGGCTTCCAGGGACCGCGGCATTGGTGTTGCCCAGCAGCAACGACTGCGCGCCGGTTCCCAGCAGGTCGGAGCCACCATAGTAGGTACCGGCCTCCGGCAGACGGGCAGCACGCCAATCCAGGAAGTACTGTGCGCCCAGGGTCAACTCGGAATCGAGGGTGAAGGTCATCGAGAGCTGGTTACGCGGTACGAACAACTCCTTGGCCTCGGTACCGGGCGAGGCCGCCAGCTTGGCCAGGTCCAGCCCGGACTGGCCATAGCTGATCGAATGCACCGGGTTCAGCAATGGTCTCGCCCCAGAACACGTTGTGCTGGCCGGCCTTGAGGCTGAGCAGGGACTCGTCGCCCACATCCGTGCTGTAGAACACAAAGGCATCGAGAATTTCGCCGGACGGGCCATTGTAGTAGCGCTGGGCGTAGTGACTCAGGTGGCGACTGCCATTGCCGACATTGTCCTGGGTGACCGCGGCCAGGCGCGGATCGTTCTCGACCAGGCCCGACGTCTCGCCATTACCGTTACCGAAGGGATTGGAACTGGAGCCGACGTTGTCATACGCCTTGTCATACCAGCTCGCAGCACTGATGCGAAAGCCCTTGCTACCCTGGTGAACCACATCCAGCTCGGTCAGCAGGTCAACACGATTGGTAATATTGGTGCCGGCTCTTCGGAAGTTATAGTCACCGTCGTTGCTGTTCGGTGTCCTCAGCGTGCGCTTGTGCGCATTTTCGGTGCGCACACCGTAGTTGTACTTGATGGTGTTATCGAAACGCACCTCCCAGTCCGGGTTGCCGGTATCCAGTTCGAAGGCATGGGCTGCCGGCATGGACGCTGCCAGGATGGCCAAGGCCAGCAGACTGTGACGCGAGGGGGTGTGGCTATCACTTTTATTGTTATGCATGACATCATCGCTGCCTTTTTGTATTTTTTTTTTTGCGAGGCTACCTAAGGGGCGGTCCGCTTGAACACCTCCACCTACCTTCTCGATGACTTGACTGACGCAATCGCCAGACACTTCCTTCAGTGTCGACATTAACGAGTGTCTGGCCGATGTGATTTACATTTAATGTCAGTTACTTCTCTTTTGATGACAGAGAAGTAGAGCCTGGCCTATTCCAGGGCCATTGCGACAAATACCTGCTGGCGTGCCCGAACCCTGCTCTCGCAGCATCCGGGCGCCTGTCGCGCAGGTCGATACCGACGATCATCGAATCTGATCGACCCACGGATGGTTGGGATTGTTATGCAGAACGACTGCTACGAGGGTCGTGGCGGGTCACCTGGGGCAGTCAACAGCGCGTGCAGCATCCGCGCCATCAACTGGGGCGTGTCCTCGTCAGTGAGATAACAGGGCCTTTCCAGCAACATGGCCCGAGGTAGCGCCGACCATGTCTGGTAGACCAGAAACTCGGCCTTTTCCAGGTCTTTCACCCGGATTTCGCTGGCGAAACGCTTCATCAAGGCCGAGCTCGCGGTAGTGGTCAAGAGCGACTTGGACTTGACCAGATCCAGGCGCACCAACTCGTCGTAATGAGTGGAGCGCACACTGAACACCGGATCGAACAGGGTTTTCTTGTGGTGGGCGGCGAGAACGGCCCGCAAGGCCAGCAAAATTCCGTCATACAGGGTGGCCTCAGGCGGCAGCGCCATGATGCCGGCGTACAGCCCCGTGCGGGCTTCATTGCGGTAATCGTCAAAAATCGCAGCGATCAGCGATTCCATCGTCGGGAAATATTCGTAGATTGAACTGATTGCCACGCCTGAATCTTCGGCCAGGCGCATGGCGTTCAAGGCGTCCCGCCCTTCGCTTTCGAGAATCTGCAGCGCGGTTTGCTTCACGGCCGAAACCAGCGCGATCGAGCGCGCCTGCCGTGGTGCCTTGCGAGGTTGGGCTGGAATTTCGACCTGAAATACGCCCTCATCCCCGTTTTTTTTATTGGTCATACAATCTCCTGGTAAATCGCCAGCACATCCTTGAGCCGGACTCTCCTCACGATAGCGCGCAGACTGACAGCGCTTTCCCCATTACAGGGAGGGAGATCGATTATATTCCAGTGCACTCAATGCACCAGCCTCAAGGAGTGAAATCCAAGGGGTGCAGGGCAATGCCAGCCAGCGGCCAGGCGCAGGTGTTCATCAGGGGGGGGTGATTTGATCATCTTCAGCCTGCCGCTGCCATGACCAACGGCAGCAGCAAGTGAAGGATGATGGCGCCCGCTCAGTCAGTCAGCGAGCCTGGCGAGTACCGTACGTATCGCTTGCGGGATGGGCACTGCTACGTTGCTGGCCCGATCGACATACACATAAACGATATGGGCCGCTGCAACCGCCTCCTGCTCATCGTTGCGAAACAAGGCCAGTTCGTACCGGGCGCTGCTGTTGCCCAGATGGGAAATTCTCATACCGATACTGATCTGGTCGGGGAAACCGCTGGGCGAAAAGTAGGTGCAACCCGAATTGACAATCAACCCGATCACCGGGCTGCTGGCACTGTCGAGGGTCCCCTGTTCGACCAGGAACGCAGTGATCGCCGACTCGCAATACGAGTAATAGACCACATTGTTCACATGCCCGTAGGCGTCCTGATCCCCCCAGCGCGTCGGCATGTGGGTGAAGCGTCGGAACTCATCCCGACGCGGCCGCTCAACCCTGGTACTCACAGGATTTCCATGTAGATCGAGCGCACGTCGTCCAGGCAGACTTCCCGAGGGTTGTTGCCCAGCAAGCGCTGCTGCTTCATCGCATCGACAGCCAGCGCCTCGATGTCGGACTCCACGATACCCAAGTCACGCAAGCGGGTCGCCAGACCCAGCTCACCGGCCAGGCCACCCAGATAGTCGGCCAGGGCAGAGGCTTTTTCGCGATCGCTACCCAAGGTGCCGGGCAGGACGATATCGGCCAGTTGCGCATACAGCGGCGCCACGGCCTCGAGGTTGAAGCGCATCACCGGCCCCAGCACCAGGGCATTGGACAGCCCGTGCGGGATGTGGAACCGTGCGCCCAGGGGATAAGCCAGGGCATGCACCGCCGCCACCGGGGCGTTGGCGAACGCCATACCCGCCAGGCTGGCACCCAGCAGCATGTTTTCCCGCGCTTCGAGGTTCTTGCCGTCCTTACAGGCCTGGAACAGGCTGCCGGCCAACAGGCTCAGCGCCTCGCGCGCCAGGCAATCGGAAATCGGGTTCTTCAGGTTCTTGGTGGTATAGGCCTCGACGGCATGAACCATGGCATCGATACCGGTCGCCGCCGTGACATGGGCTGGCAGGCCAAGGGTCAGTTCCGCGTCCAGCACAGCCACGTCGGGCAACAGCATGGGCGAGTAAACAACGTTCTTCTGGCCATCACCGGTGGTCACCACCGAAACCGACGTCACTTCCGAACCGGTCCCGGCCGTGGTCGGCACCAGAATCAACGGCAGGCGCGGGCCTTTGGTCTTGTTAATGCCGTAGATCTCGACCAGGGACTCGCCACTGCGCGCCAACAACGCTGCCAGCTTGGCGGCATCCAGCGTGCTGCCGCCACCCAGGCCCAGCACGCAATCGGCGCCACAGGCTTTGGCGGCGTCCACCGCGGCCAGAATCACCGACTCCGGCGGGTCAGCCTGGACCTGCGAAAACACCGTAACGGCTATCCCGTCACTCTCGAGGCCGGCGACCACCGCATCCAGTAGTCGCGCCGCAATAACCCCCGCATCGGTCACCACCAGAACCGAAGCGCAACCCATGCCTCGCACTTGCGTGGCGAGCCGGGTCGCGGCGCCCAGTTCAATGATCGTTGATGGCGTGGTCTGAAATACCATTTTCAACATGGAAGCCTCACAAATAGGTGTGTTGCACTGATTTTTATGGTGATCGCAAAGCACCTGCGCTAGCCGCAAATCCCTCACGTTAGTGGCCTGACTGGCAGCGCGCCCCGACCATTATTAGTGTGAATGCCGGGTCATACTCCAGCCCTTTGAACGCACCACCCTCAAATCCGGAACGGCCTGTTCCAACACATTAAAATCTCTTATTTTTTTCATATTTTTCAATCAGTTAGACAATCATCCCGATCGCCTCAATCCGGAACAAAAACCAAGGCCGCCATCCCATACTGGATTCACACCTCTCCCCGGCCCCGCCGGTTTCACTAGTCGAGTAGCGAGCCAGAAAATGCCCACTGCACAACTGTCGATAGAACAAAAAACCCAGCAGCTGCTGAACAATCCGGCAGAAATGGTCAATTATTCCCAAACCGCCTGGAACAATCTGCCCCGCGCCGAAATCGACGCGCTGCAGCTGACCGCCCTCAAGCAGCGCTTTGCAGAATTGCGCGACCGGATCCCCATGCTCAAAAAGCTTGCCGACGCCCAACGCGTGGACAGCATCGAGCAATTCGACGACGTGGTGCCGCTGCTGTTCGAACACAGCGTGTACAAGTCCTACCCGCCCTCCTTGCTGGAAAAGCGCAACTTCGCCCAGATCAACAAGTGGCTGGGCAAACTGGTAACGCCAGAGATGGCCGAAGCCATCGCCGCGGTCGACGTCAGCGCGTGCCAGGGCCTGGACGACTGGTTCGAGACCATGGACAAGGCCGTGCCGCAACTGCGCATCAGCCACACCTCGGGCACTTCCGGCACCCTGTCGTTCCTGCCTCACGGCGTCAATGAGTGGGACAAATTCGCCCAGCTGCGCAAGTTGAATGTGTGGGCCATGGAAGGTCCGGACACCCCGGCGCCTAACCTGCACACGATTTATCCGTACTACCGCAAGGGCTACCTGAGCCATGTGCGTGTCCACATCGCCATGATCCCGGCGCTGTTGCCGGACGAATCGCATTTCCATGCGGCTTACCCGACCACCCTCAGCACCGACGTGCTCCACCTGGGGGCCAAGCTGCGCGCGGCACAGTCCAAGGGCACGCTCGATCGCCTGGAGATCAGCCCGGAACTGATGGCCAAGAAGAAGGCTTTCGATGAGTTGCAGGCCGAAATGCCGCAACACCTGGCGACCTTTTTCGATCATATGTCCACCCAGCTCAAGGGCAAGCGCGTGTACATCGGCGCGACCTGGAACCTGTTGCACAACATGGCCAAGGCCGGTCTGGAGCGCGGCCTGGAAGGGGTCTTCCACCCTGACTCGTACATCCACACCGCCGGTGGCGGCAAGGGTTCCGTGCAACCCGAAGGCTGGCGCGACGACGTGCTGCGTTTCACCGGTGCCAAGGTGCTCAACGAATCCTACGCCATGTCCGAAATCGTCGGCGGCGTCCATACGCGCTGCGAAGAGGGCCACTTCCACTTCGCCCCGACCGTCATCCCCTACCTGCTTGATCCGGAGACCAGCAAGCCGCTGCCACGCCATGGCCGTGTGACCGGCCGCGCCGCGTTCTTCGACCTCGGTGCCGAAACCCGCTGGGGCGGCTTTATCACCGGCGATGAAATCACCGTCGAATGGGACAAGCCCTGCGCCTGCGGTCGGCCGAGCTACTACGTGGTCGGACCGATCCAGCGCTACAGCGAAATAAACGGCGGCGACGACAAGATCAGCTGCGCCGCAACAGAAGACTCGCATCGCCAAGCGATGGATTTCCTGACCACATTAGAGGGCTAACCCCATGACCAAACCCATTGCGCCAATGATCATCCGCGGCAAAGTCATCACCGACAACCTGATCGACGTCGGTGGCCGCGGCGGCGACCTGGTCTTCCAGACTCCGGATGCGCACAAGTACATCGACCAACTGCCGCTGGGTAACCCGGCGAAGCTGGCCGACCTGTACACGCTCACCTTCAAGGACATCCTCGACTACTGCGAAGCCCTCGGCGAACGCCTGGAGTTCGACCAGAACCCCTACTTGCAGGAAGCCTGCGAGCTGTCCTACCTGACTGCGCCGGTCACCCCGACCATGGTCAAGGGCAGCTACATGGGGCTGCGCCACATGCTTACCCGTGAATCCGTCACCGAACAGGTGGAGAACTCGGTGGGCGTCAAGTACCTGGAAGGCTGGGTCAAGCAAACCCTGATCGATGGCACCGAACTGGACGTGCGCTGCTTCGGCGCCCGCACACTGCATATCGTCGCGGGCAACGCGACCGGGCTGTCGCTGCTGACCAGCCTGCGCAACATGGTGCTGCGCAGCGATGCGATCATCAAGGCGCCGTCCAACGACCCGTTCACCGCGCTGGCCATTGCCCGCACCATGGTCGAGATGGCGCCGGACCACCCGCTGACCAAACACCTCAGCGTCGCTTACTGGAAAGGCGGCGACCAAGCCTTCGAGGAGCGCCTGTACCAGCCACAGAACCTGGAGAAGATCGTTGCCTGGGGCGGCTTCGTCGATGAAGCACGTCACCCGCTACATCCAGCCGGGCCTGGAGCTGATCTCCCTCGACCCGAAACGCAGCGCGAGCATCCTCGGCAAGGGCACCTTCGACAGTGAAGAAACCATGCGCGAGGCCGCCGTGCGCCTGGCCAGCGACATCGGCGCGCTGAACCAGAAAGCCTGCGTGTGCGCGCGGGTGGTCTACGTGCAGAGCGGCACCGACGAGGCCGGCCTGGCGAATCTGAACAAGTTCGGCGGTTATGTCTACGACGCCATGCAGACCCTGCCCAACACCCTCAGCACCATGCCCAAACGCTACGACCAGGGCCTCAAGGCCGAAGTCGACGCGCTGCGCCTGGATGACGAGTGGTACAAGGTGATTGGCGGCATGGACGGCGAAGGTGCAGTCATCTGCTCGCAGCTTCCGGAGTCGGTGTCCTTTGCCACCAAGCTCGACGACCGTACCGCCAACCTGGTGCCGGTCGATGACCTGCACGAGATGATGGGCGCGGTGGATGCCTATACCCAGACCGTCGGCGTCTACCCGGAAAGCATCAAGGAAGATCTCAAGGACATCCTGCCGCTGTATGGCGCCCAGCGCATCGTTTCGCTGGGCTACGCAGCCGGGCTGAAATGGGCCGGTCCGCAGGATTCCATCGAGCCGCTGCGTCGCATGGGCAAGTGGATCGTCAACCAGATCGCCTCGCCGGAAATGACCCCGGCGCCGTGGTTGCGCCCATCGATCTAACCCCTCTGTACCCCCGGCTCTTGCCGGGGGTACGCGTTGATTTCTACAGGACTTACCCATGACTACTTGCCTGGGATTTGCCGCCCACGAGGCGCACTCCGCCCTCACCCCCTTTCGCTTCGATCGCCGCGCCTTGCGCGCCGATGACGTCGCCATCGATATCGCCTATTGCGGCGTCTGCCATTCCGATGCCCACCAGGTCAACAACGACTGGAACAACACGGTCTATCCCATCGTGCCAGGCCACGAGATCGTCGGGCATGTCACTGCCGTCGGCAGCAGCGTCAGCCGCTTCAAGGTCGGCGACCGGGTCGCGGTCGGTTGCCAGGTCGACAGCTGCCTGCAGTGCGCGCCGTGCGCGGAGCATCAGGAGCAACTGTGCGTCCATGGCCCGACGCCGACCTACAACGGCAAGGACCGTCATACCGGCGAGATCACCTATGGTGGTTATTCCGAGCACATTGTCGTTCGTGAGCAGTTCGTTCTGCGCATGCCCGAAAGCCTCGATCCGCGCTACGCCGCGCCTTTGCTGTGCGCCGGCATCACCGTGTGGAGCCCGATGCGCCGTTACGGCGTGGGCAAGGGTTCGAAAGTCGCGGTGGTCGGCCTTGGCGGGCTCGGTCATATGGCCGTGAAACTGGCCGTTGCCCTGGGTGCCGAAGTCACCGTGATCACCACCTCACCGGGCAAGGCCGACGACGCCCGCACCCTCGGTGCCAATCACGTGCTGTTGTCCAACGATGCGGCGGCGATGGCGACAGCGGCCAATGCCTTCGAATTCATCATCGACACCATTCCCAGCAGCCACAACGTCAACCCTTATCTGATGCTGCTGGGTCGCGAGGGCGTGATGGTGCTGGTCGGCGCCATCGAGCCGCTGGAGCCGATCCACGGCGGCTTGCTGATCCGCAATAACCGCACCCTGGCCGGTTCGCTGATCGGCGGGATCCAGCCGATTCAGGAACTGCTGGAATTCTGCGCCGAACACCAGGTCCTGCCCAGCTGCGAAATGATCGACATCAAAGACATCAACACCGCCTTTGAGCGCCTGCAGCGCAACGACGTGAAGTACCGCTTCGTGATCGACATGACCAGCATGCGTGACGTAGCGCTTTAAACACTTCCAACGCTGCGGTGCCCACCACCGCAGCGTCCTCTTGAGGCAATATGCTCCAGTTCGGGCGCGGCCATCGTTGACGAAACAGCTGTGCCTCCCTTTGCGCGGACTGACTCGAGGACACTCATGAAAGCCATTCAACTCCAACACCCCGCTGGCCTGGATAACCTGCGCCTTGTCGACATGCCCGCCCCCGGTGCGCCCGGTGCAGGCGAGATCCAGGTGCGTATCCATGCCAGTTCGCTCAACTACCACGACCTCGGCGTGGTCACCGGCCACGCCCGGGCGGAGGATGGTCGCATCCCCATGTCCGATGGCGCCGGGGTCGTCACCGCCGTCGGCGAAGGTGTGACTGAGTTCGCCGTGGGTGATTGCGTAGTGTCCCGCTTCTTCCCCCACTGGCAATCGGGCCGCGTCGTGCCCACCACCTTCCAGACTGTCCCGGGCGATGGCGTGGACGGCTTTGCCCGCGAACGGGTCAATATGCCCCCCGAAGCTTTCACACTGGCGCCCAAGGGCTATAGCCATGAAGAAGCCGCCACGCTGACCACGGCAGGCCTGACTGCGTGGCGTGCACTGGTCGTGGACGGTCGTCTCCAGGCGGGTGACACCGTGCTGGTACTGGGCACTGGCGGTGTTTCCATTCTTGCGCTGCAAATGGCCAAATCCATGGGCGCGAGGGTGATTGCCACGACCTCATCAGAGGCCAAGCAAGCACGCCTGCTGGCACTGGGCGCCGATCAGGTCATCAACTACAAGGACCAACCCGAATGGGGCGACGCAGTACTGGCCGCCACGGGCGGGCATGGCGCCGACATCGTGGTTGAAGTGGGTGGCCCGGGCACATTGCCCCAGTCAATTCGTGCCTGTGCGCCGGGCGGCCACATAGCGCTGATCGGTGTGCTCACGGGTATGTCCGGCAGCGTTCCCACCCTGGAACTGATGCGCAAGCAGCAAACCCTGCAGGGCCTGATCGTCGGCAGCCGCGAACAGCAGCAAGACATGGTGCGCGCCCTGGAAAACTTCAGCTGGCGCCCCGTCATCGACAGCCGCTACCCGCTGGAACAGATCGCCGAGGCCTTTGCCCATCAGCAATCCGCCAGGCACTTCGGCAAGATCTGCCTGCACTACTGAATCAAAGCCCCCACACTGTAGGAGCGGGCTTGCTCGCGCCTACAAGTGGCGCGACAGCGCGGCGTCGAAGAAGCCGCGCTGCCCCTTATCAATCGACGTTGACCAGCAGCGGGACGAGCGCAGCCCGCAGGGCCTCGCCGAGCGCCACCGGACGCCGGGATTCGCGGCCCACGTAGACATGCACGAAGTGCCCCTGCGCCGACGCCTGGGCCTCCCCCGCACGGAACAGGCCCACCTCATACCGCACACTGGAGCCACCCAGCCGGGTCACCCGCACCCCGGCTTCGATGTCGTCTGGAAAAGCGATCGGCGCGAAATAGTTGCACTGGGTTTCGACCACCAGGCCAATCGTCTCGCCGCGCTCGAAATCGAGCACGCCCTGGCTCAGCAGATAACCGTTCACTGCCGTGTCGAAATAGCTGTAGTAGTTGACGTTATTGACGTGGCCGTAGACGTCGTTATCCATCCAGCGGGTCTGGATCGGCCGAAAATGCGGGTAGTCCCCGCGTGAATTGGCGCCGGGTCTGGACTGGCTCACTGGAACACCTCGAACAGACCGGCCGCGCCCATGCCGCCGCCGACGCACATGGTCACCACCACGTACTTCACGCCGCGTCGCCGGCCTTCCAGCAGGGCATGCCCGACCATCCGCGCACCACTCATGCCGTAAGGATGGCCGATGGCGATGGCACCGCCATTGACGTTCAGCCGGGCGTCGTCGATGCCCAGGGTGTCGCGGCAATGCAGCACTTGGCAGGCGAACGCTTCGTTAAGCTCCCACAGGCCGATATCGTCCACCGTCAGGCCGTGTTGCTTGAGCAGCTTGGGCACCGCCAGCACCGGGCCGATGCCCATTTCCTCCGGGGCCAGGCCGGCCACGGCAATCCCGCGATACAGGCCCAACGGCTTGAGGTTGCGCTGCTCGGCGAGGCGCGCATCCATCAATACGCAGGCGCTGGCGCCGTCGGACAGTTGGCTGGCATTGCCGGCGGTGATGCAGCCGCCCTCGATCACCGGCTTGAGGTTGACCAGGTCTTCCAGGCGGGTCTGCGGACGGTTGCCTTCATCGCTGGTGAGGGTGACCTCTTCCAGGCGCGTCTCGCCAGTGGTTTTGTCGATCACCTGCCGCAGGCTGGTGACCGGGACGATTTCGCCATCGAACAGGCCGGCCCGCTGCGCCGCAGCGGTTCGTAGCTGCGATTGCAGGGCATAGGCATCCTGCGCTTCACGACTGATGCCGTAGCGCTTGGCGACCAGTTCGGCGGTTTTCAGCATCGGCATGTAGGCGTGGATGGCGTTGCGCTCGACCTGTGGGTCGCGCTCGGCGTAGGCCCATTCCATATTGCGATTCTGCACCGCACTGATGTTCTCCTGGCCGGCACCGATCGCGGCGGGCATGCCGTCGACCATGATCTGCTTGGCGGCGGTGGCGATGGCCATCAGGCCCGAGGCGCACTGGCGATCCAGGGTCTGCCCGCTGACCGACAACGGCAGGCCCGAGGCCAGGGCCGCCATGCGCGCCAGGTTCAGGCCGGCAGTGCCGCTGGTCAGGGCGGTGCCCATCACCAGGTCTTCGATTTCCCCCGCTTCGATACCAGCGCGTTCTACCGCCGCGCGGATCGCATGGCTGGCCATGGTCGGCGACTTGATGGTGTTGACCGCGCCAACGGAAAGCCTTGGCGATAGGGGTACGGGCCGTGGACAGAATGACGGCTTCTTTCATGGTCGAGATCCTTGTTTAATCGATTGGGGCGGCCACCCGGGAGTGGCCGCCGGAGGGTCAGAGACGTTCGATGCGGGTCTTGCCGCTGGCCACCAGGCGCTCCAGCAGTGCGGCGGGTTGGAACCACATCGCGCCGTAGGCGCCGAGTGCCTGGCGGTAATGGCCGATGCGCTCCAGCACGTGCGCCAGCCCCAGCCCCAGCCCTTCGGCGTAATGCAACGGGCCGCCGCGCCAGGCCGGGAAGCCGTAGCCGTTGATCCAGACCAGGTCGATGTCGCTGCTGCGCTGGGCAATGCCTTCGTCGAGCAACTGGATGCCTTCGTTGACCAGCATCAACAGGCAGCGGTCGTGGATTTCCTGATCGCTGATGGCGCGGCGCTGGATCCCCAGGTCGCCGGCGATCTGCTCGGCCAGGGCGACCACTTGCGGGTCATCCTTGCGCTCGCGGCCTTCGTAGAGGTAATAGCCGCGGCCGGTCTTCTGGCCATAACGGCCGAGGGCGTAGAGTGCGTCGGCGAGCTTGCAGTAGCCGGGGTCGTGGGCAATCACATCCCGGCGCGACTCGCGCACCAGGAAGCTGACATCAATGCCGGCCAGGTCGTGCATCGCGATCACGCCCATGGCCAGGCCCAGGCCGGTGAGGACCTTGTCGATCTGCGCAGGCGTAGCGCCTTCCAGCAGCAGGCGGTGCGCCTCGCGGGAATAGGGTTCGAGCATGCGGTTGCCGATGAAGCCGAAACACACCCCGGAGACCACCGGGATCTTGCCGATGCGCTTGGCGATCTTCAGCGTGGTGGCCAGCACATCGGGGGCCGTGGCCGTGCCACGCACCACTTCGAGCAGGCGCATCACGTTGGCCGGGCTGAAGAAGTGCAGGCCGACCACGTCCTGTGGCCGGCGGGTGACCGCGGCAATGGCGTCGACATCCAGGGTGGAGGTATTGCTCGCGAGAATCGCACCGGCCTTGCACACCTCGTCCAGAGTGCGAAACACCTGCTGCTTGATCGACAGGCTCTCGAACACCGCTTCGATCACCAGGTCGGCCTTGGCGAGGTCGGCGTAGTCCAGGGTGCCGTGGAGCAGCGCCATGCGTTCTTCCACCTGCTCGGCCGTGAGCTTGCCGCGCTGGACACTGGTTTCATAGTTTTTGCGGATCTGCGCCATGCCGCGCGCCAGGGCATCGGCCTTGAGCTCCAGCAGCGTCACCGCCATGCCGGCATTGGCAAAGTTCATGGCGATCCCGCCGCCCATGGTGCCGGCGCCTATCACCGCCACCTGGTTCACCGCACGGATCGGCGTGGCCGCGCCCAGCCCCGGCAGCTTGCCGACTTCACGTTCGGCGAAGAACACATGGCACAAAGCCTGGGATTCGCTCGAGGCCTCGGCCTCTTTGAACAGCTCGCTCTCCCTGGCCAGGCCTTCGGCCAACGGCAGGTTGCAGGCGATCTCGATCGCCGCGACCACCCGCTGTGGCGCGCTCTGGCCGCTCCAGCGACGTTGGTTGGCGGCACGGTATTCGGCGAAGTAATTCGCCGGCAAGGCCGCTCCCGGGTGCTCTTGAGGGTCAGTCGGCCGCGCCGGCTCCTGATGGGCAATCAAGTCTTCGGCAAGACCGCGAGCGGTGTCGAGCAGGCTGTCCGCGTCTGGCGCCACACGGTCGACCAAACCCAGCGCCAGTGCGCGAGGCGCGTTGACCGGCTGGCCCGAAGCAACCATTTCCAGCGCCGCGACGGCACCGATCAGGCGCGGCAGGCGCTGGGTGCCACCGGCGCCGGGCAGCAAGCCGAGCTTGATTTCCGGC